>DASTKF010000174.1:0-2026 GCA_035716065.1 Gaiella sp. | reverse complement strand
AGAGGCCAGCGTCGCGATCCGCAGCCTCGCAGAGGCGGTCGTCGCACGCCGCGCCGGCGCGATCCGCAAGGCCCTGACCGTTCTCTAGGCGCGTTCTGTCCGAAATCGCGGCGTCCCTGCGCGGAGCGGCGCGGCCGGAGGCCGTCCGCCCGCCGGGAGGCAAGGTGCGCCCAATCCGCGCAAGACGCAAGAGGAGGGGGCCGGTGGGGGAACCAGGGGTTCCCCCACCACGAAAGCAGGGAAGGGAGCCCGTAGGCTCCCTTCCGGTGACGGCGAGCCCTGCGGCGGTGGGCCGGTGCCGTCCTGCACGTCCGCGCCGGGGGGAGGCGCGGCCATCCAGTCATATCCTCACAGATCTGTGTGAGGATCGTGTAATCGTACCCCTCGCTGCGGAGCCTGAAACCCGGTCGGTCCAACGTCGACCCTTTAGGGTCATCGTGTGACGCGGGACGAGGCGCTCGCGACGCTCCGCGCGGGCGGCCTCTCGGAGGTAGACGCCCGGGTCGTCGTCGACCATCTCGCCGCAGCAGACGCTGCCGGCCGCGCGGGTCACGGCCTCGCCCGCGTCCCCTGGCTCGTCGGGCTGTTGGAGTCCACGTGCGACCCTGCCGCGCGTCCGGAACGGGTCGAGCGAGCCGACGGATTCGAGCGCTGGGACGGCAAGCGGGCGCTCGGCTATGTCACGCTCGCTGCCATCTGCGACGGGATCCTCGCCGACCCGCCCGAGCGGGCGCGCCTCGCGGTGGCGGAGTCGTGCTTTCCGACGGGCGTGCTCGGCGCATGGGCTCGGCGCCTCGCAGACGCTGGCCTCGTCGCGGTCGTCACCGCGACCTCGCCACGGCGCCTACCGCATCCCGAGGGCGGTCCGCCGCTCACCGGGACGAACCCGATCGCGATCGCCGTTCCGTCGTCGGACGGACGCCCGTTCGTCGCGGACGTCTCCATGGGTGCGGTGACGCACGGCGACGTCCTGCTCGGGAAGGCGCGTCCCGAGGACCTCGTCCCGTTCGGCGGCCCCCAGGCTCACAAGGCGTTTGCGCTCGCGGCCGCGGTCGAGCTGCTCGTCGGCGCGCTTGCCGGGCCGAGCCACGGCGCGGTCGTCGTCGCGGCGCGCCCCGCGCACGACCCGGTTCCGGGATTTCGCGCGCTCGCAGCCGGCCTCAGGCTGCCGGGCGACCCGCGCTGAACGCGCTACACGGCGACCGCCGGCAGCCCGGCGAGGGCCGTCGCGAGCTCCTCCGCGTCGTACTCGAGATCCTCGAGCCTGCCCGCGAAGTGGTCGATGTAGGCGCCCATGTCGAAGTGGCCGTGACCGCTCAGGTTGAAGAGGATCGTCTCCGTCACGCCCTCTTCCTTGCAGCGGAGCGCCTCGTCGATCGCCGCCTTCACGGCGTGATTCGCCTCGGGCGCGGGGAGGATGCCCTCCGCTCGCGCGAATCGGACACCGGCCTCGAACACGGCCGTCTGGTGGTACGCGCGCGCCTCGATCAGCCCGAGGTGGTGGAGGTGACTCACGAGCGGGGCCATGCCGTGGTAGCGGAGCCCGCCCGCGTGGAAGCCCGGCGGGACGAACGTCGACCCGAGGGTGTGCATCTTCACGAGCGGGGTCAGGTGGCCCGTGTCGCCGAAGTCGTAGGCGAGCTCGCCGCGTGTGAGGCTCGGGCAGGCGGCCGGCTCGACGGCGATCACGCGCACGTCGGCGCCGCCGCGGAGCTTCTCGCCGATGAACGGGAACACGAGCCCCGCGAAGTTCGAGCCGCCGCCGGTGCAGCCGATCAGGACATCCGGGTAGGCGTCGGCGACGTCCATCTGTGCAAGCGCCTCCTCGCCGATCACCGTCTGATGGAGCAGCACGTGGTTCAGGACCGAGCCGAGCGCGTACTTCGTGTCGTCGCGCTGCGCAGCCTGCTCGACCGCCTCCGAGATCGCCATCCCGAGGCTCCCGGTCGAGTCCGGATGCTCGGCGAGGATCGCCCGTCCGGAGGCCGTCTCCTCGGACGGGCTCGGGACGCACCGCGCGCCGAAC
>DASTKF010000173.1:0-5768 GCA_035716065.1 Gaiella sp. | reverse complement strand
CGTGGCGGCCACGGCAGCGGAGGCTACCCGGACGCCACGACGCGGTGCGTGCCCGTCGCGCTGCGTCGGCGATCGGTTAGCGTCAGGCATGGCAGTCGAGCGCGAGACGATGACGTGGGCGGATCTGGGTACCTCGACCCGCCGGCTCGCAGAGACCGTGGCAGCGGACGGCTACGACCCCGACATGATCCTCTCGATCGCCCGGGGCGGCCTGCTCGTCGGCGCAGCGCTCGGGTACGCGCTCTCCGTGAAGAACGTCTACACGATGAACGTCGAGTACTACACCGGGGTCGACGAGCGGCTCGAGGTGCCGCGAATCCTTCCGCCGGCGCCCGATTTCGTCGACCTCCAAGACGCCCGGATCCTGATCGCCGACGACGTCGCCGACACGGGCCACACGCTCGAGAGCGTCCAGGAGTTCTGCGCGGGGAAGGTCGGCGAGGTACGGATCGCGGTGCTCTACGAGAAGCCGCACACGGTCGTCCCGTGCGACTACGTCTGGCGCCGCACCGACCGCTGGATCGACTTTCCCTGGAGCGCGCAGGAGCCGATTGTGGTCAGGGCACACGCGGTACGCGACGCTTGACGTCAGGCCGTCTGCGGCAGCGCCAGCAACAGGTAGGCGTCGAGGGGCTCTGCCTTGCCCTTGACCCGGAGGCCGATCCTGGGGGCGACCACCGCACCGGCCGGCAGGCCGCGGTAGGTCGACTCGCCGATCAAGACACCTCGCGCGGGAGCGAGTTGCTCGAGTCGCGCCCCGGTATTGACCGTGTCTCCCACCAGCGGATACGCGACATGGCCGGGACCGCCGATCTCGCGCATCACCGCCTCACCACTGTTGACGCCGACTCGCAGCGGCGGCCAATCCGGATGACGCTCGCCGAGGGCGGCCAGCTCTCGTTGCAGCTCGAGCGCCGCCCGCGCCGCCCGCTCTGCGTGGTCGGGCTGGTCTCCGCGGCTGTTGAAGACCGCAAGCACGCCGTCCCCGACGAACTTCTCGAGCTCCCCGCCGAAGCGGAGCGTGATGAGCGGCGCGGCCGTGCTCCAGTACGCGTTGAGCGCGGCCGCGACCTCGTTCGGCCTCGCTCGCTCGGCGAAGCCCGTGAAGTCGACGAGGTCGCCGAAGAGCACGCTGATCACCTGACGGCGCTCCCGGGTCGTCGGCAGGTAGAGGTAGCGGAACCGCTCGTCCCGCCACTCACGTCGGACTGCCAGGCCGATGACCAGGTAGGCCGTGATGATCAGTCCGTGCCATTCCCACCAACTGGCGTGCCACTTGCGCTCGCCCGTGACCGCGACGCCGAGCAACGCCTCGGAGAGTAGGAGAAAGCAGGCGATGACCGCGGCCGGAAGCGTGCTCCAGCGGTGCCGGTACAGATGGCGGTACCGCATGGCGCCGACCGCGTAGAGCACCGCTCCGGCGATCGCGGTGGCCGCGAGCAGGCCACCTCCGCTGGCGGCCTCGTCGTTGTCGCCGCGGAGCGGCGGCATCCTCGTGGCCGCGAGGACGAACCACGCACCCATCGAGATCAGCACGGCGGCGCGGAGAAGCGCGCGCCGCCGGATGACGGCGGGTGCGATGCTCGGCCGAATGTCGACGAACGCCGAGCCGGCCGCGAAGACGGCACTCACCATCAGACCGATCGGGATAGCCACCTGGAAGCCGGGACGGTCTCCAGGGAAGAGGATGTCGGGGGTCCCCAAGGCATGGAGCCCGAGGAACCCGCCCGTCGCCATGAAGGCGAGCGAGAGAAGGAACACCCGAGCATCGTGCCGCCGGTTGGCCGCCTCGCCCGCCGCGTAGCCGAGCACGAAGGCGAGCGCGCCGACGAAGCCGAACACGAGAAAGTGAAGCCGGTAGTTCTCGAAGTGCGGATCGAGGTGCGACCGGAGGAGCAGCGACGCGAGCCCGACGAGCGGCAGCGTCACCAGAACGGCGCCGCCGACGAGGGCCGCGCCGGCCGCCCGGCCGTCGCCGTGCGTGTGCTCTCGTATGTCGAGGTGGTCCATCGGCCGGTTCCGAGGCGGATCGTGGGAGCTACGACGCGGAACGTGGCCGCGAGCAGACTTGAACGGGGAGTACGCGTCGCGGCGCGAATCGGATTTCGCCCAGGCGTGTGACCGCGGTCATTGCACCGGACCGGGCTACACTGCCTCGTCGGGGCGAGGTAGCTCAGCTGGTAGAGCACACGGCTGAAAACCGTGGTGTCGCCGGTTCAAGTCCGGCCCTCGCCATCTCCTCCTCGCGGACGCGGCCTCAGTCCGGTCGCGCCGCGAGGGCGACCCGGGCAACCCCCGGTACAGCGACCGAGCCGTCCGCCCCAACCCAGGCGCCGAGCCGTCGCTCCGCGCCTTCCCGTACCGCCTGCGCCTCTTCCGGGCTCAGCCGCTCGAGCAGGGTCGAAAGCATGCGCGAGGTGTCCCTGACCACGTCCCACCACTCGTTGAGTGACGGCAAGCGCCAGACGAGCCGCACGTCGTCGACCGCCTCGACGGTGAGGCCTGCGGAGCCGAGAACCGCCGCGAGCGCGCCGTCTGTCGAGAGCCGGAACGGGCCTGGCGCCGCCGGGTCGGGTCGCTCCACCAGGCCCAACTCGAGTGCGCTGCGCCCCGGCGCGGTCATCCAGTCGTTGTCGTCGGGCGATCCCCACACGGCGAGGGCGGCGCGACCCCCGGGTCGCAGGACGCGCCGGATCTCGGCCGCGGCGGAGTCCATGTCCGGGACGAGCATGAGGCCCCAGCGGCAGAGGATCCCGTCGACCGTGGCATCGTCGAACGAGAGGGCAGCGAGGTCCTCGATCCGGAACTCGACGCCATCGAGACCGAGCTCCGCCGCCCGGCGGCGCGCCGCGTCGAGCATCTCCGGGGCGACGTCGGTGGTGACGAGCCTGCCCCCGGGCTTGACGAGCGGCGCGGCAAGGAAGCCCGTGTCACCCGGGCCGGCGGCAAGGTCGACGATCGTGGTCCCGGGGCGCGACTCGAGAAGCTCGACGAGGCGCTCCGACACCGGGCGGGTCGCCTCCCAGAACAGCGCCCGCCGCCGTTCCCAGCCGGGCGCGACCGCGCGCCACGCGTCGAGCTGCTGCTGCCGTGCGTCTATGCCGCGGCCCCTGTGAGCTCCGGGATCACGTGCTTCCCGTACGCCTCGAGCGTCGCTTCTTGTCCGTGCGTCATCAGGTAGATCGAGAAGTGGTCGACACCGATCGACTCGAGCTCGCGGAGCTTTGTCGTGATCTGCCCGACGTCGCCGAGGACCGAAAAGCGGTCGCAGATCTCGTCCGTGACAAACTCGCCGTGCTTGGCGCCGACGCGCGAGTGCTCGTCGTAGTCGTAGAACTTGCGCTTCTCGACGTAGTCGGTCAGTGCGTGCGGCACGACCGAGCCGTCGGTGCCGTACCGCTCGATCAGATCCTTGACGTGGTTCGAAACCATCGCCGGGAACCAGCGCGTCTGCTCGCGACCGTCCTCGATCGGCCCGACGTGGCTCGGCGCGCAGACGATGCACTTGAGGGCAGCCGGGTCGCGGCCCGCCTCCTCGGCGGCGGCGCGGGCGGTGCCCATGATCCACTGGATGATCTCCGGGTCGGCGAGCTGGATGATCACGCCGTCGCCGACGCGGCCGGCCACCGCGAGCGCCTTCGGCCCATAGCCCGCGACCCACATCGGGATCTCCGGAAGCTCCGGCCGCACCCACTTGAGCTGGAGGTCCTTGTCGTTCCAACGCACTTCCCTGCCGTTCATGAACGGCTTGATCATCTCGAGGCGCCGCTCGAACTCCGCGACGCGCACCGGCTGCTGGCCGATGTAGCGCCGGGCCGAGTCTCCGCGGCCGATCCCCATCACCATGCGGCCGCCGGAGATGTCGTGCATCGTCGCGTAGAGACTTGCGAGAACGGTCGGCTCGCGCGTTCCCGGGTTCGTGACGAGGTGCCCGAACTTCATCTTCGACGTGCCCTGGATCGCCAACGTGAGCTGGACGAACGACTCCTGCCAGAGGACGTGCGAGTCGTACGTCCAGCCGATCTCGAAGCCGTTCCGCTCGCCGTGCTGCATCAGCTCCACGAGCCGTGACGCCGGTGGGTCGGGCAGGACGGTGACGCCGAAAGAAAGAGCCATTGTCTGAACCTCCGTCGTGTGCGAAGGGGTCAGTATCGGTCGTCGTCCCGCTCCGCGCCAGCGGAGCCGTCACGCCACTCACGCGCCAGGAGCGCGTAGACGAGCTCGCTCTGCCACTCGCCCTTGACCCACTCGTTCTCGACGAGGTGCGCCTCCTGACGCATCCCGAGCTTCTCCAGCACACGGGCCGAGCCTCGGTTGCGCGGCTCGAGCCGCCCGATCACGCGGTGCAGGCCGACGACCGCGAAGGCAAAGGCAAGCATCGGCCACGCCGCTTCCGTCGCGTAGCCGTTTCCGTGGTGCGCACGGTGGAAGACGAAGCCGAGCTCGCCCTGGCGATGTGGGACGCTTGCCCAGAGAAGCGAGACGTCGCCGACGAGCTCTCCCGTGGCGCGAAGCTCGACCGCAGCGCTCAACCACTCGCCTTCGGCCCGAAGCGCGCTGCCGGCAGACTTGAGCGCGAGGAGCTCGCGCGTCTCACCGAGCGATCGCGCGCCGTTGTAGAGCCAGCGCGCGTTCGCGGCGTCGCCGTGGATCGCATGCAGTGCCTCGAGGTCGGAACGCATGAAGGGGCGGAGCAGCAGCCTCGCAGTCTCGATCGGCCAGGCGGGCTCGTGCACGGGGTCACGGTACGCGAGAGCCCTCTAGGAGGATGGCAGCCGACGGACGAACGGCAGGCCGCCGAGCGCGAGGAGCGCGATCGCTGCGAACCCGGCCAGCCCGTCGCCGGGTAGGTCGAAGCCGAGGCCGACCAGCGGGGTTCCGATCACGATCGCGAGCACGGCACAGCCGTTCACGAGCGCGATGGCGGCGGCGGGCGCATCCGGCCGGAGTCGCTGGGCGGCTTCGAAGAGGACGGCGAACGGCAGCCCGGCCGCGAGGCCGAGCGCCAGGGAGCCCAGCGCAGACAGCCAGAGCGGCCCACCGGCCGCGAGCATTAAAGCGCCTGCGGCGATTGCGACCAGCGAGCCACCCACGAGCCCTCGCCGCCGTGTGGGCCAGCGGTTTGCGAGAGCGCCTCCGAGGGGCCGCGTCACGATGCCTGCCAGCAGGACGAAGCTGCCGAGGGCGCCGGCCACGGCCGTCGCCGCACCGTCACGCTCGAGCAGCGGGACGATCCAGTTTCCGGCGATCACCGCGAGGCCGAAGGTCGCCACCTGGAGTGCGCCGAGCGGCAGGAGGGCGGCGTCCCCGAGCACGCCCCGCCTCGTCCGTCCCACCGGACGCACGCCACGCACGCCGAGGATCAGGGCCGCCGCCGCCAGGGCGAGCGCGAGCCCGGTCGCGTACGGCGCGCGCCAGCTCGTCGCCTCGGTGAGCGGAGGCACGATCAGGAGCGCGAGGCCGCCGCCGGCCATGGTCGCGCCGCCGTAGAGACCCTGGAGCACCGCTCCTCCTCCGCCGGCGCGGACGAGGTCGAGCCCTGCCACGAAGCCCGCGCCGGAGCCGAGCCCGACAACGAGTCGGCCGGCAATGGCAACGCCGATCGACGCGTCAACGAGGAGGACTGCGTTTCCGGCCGCCGCAGCAAGGCAGGCGGCAAGCCCGACCCGGTGCGGACCGAATCGATCGGACCAGATCCCGGCGGGCAGCTGCGACGCGAGATGGCTGAGGAAGAGCGCGGTCGTGAGCAGTCCGATGACCGCGAGCGA
>DASTKF010000172.1:0-10061 GCA_035716065.1 Gaiella sp. | reverse complement strand
AGGCGGGAGAGCACCCAGGGGACCTCGATCACGCGCTCGTCGGTGCCTGCGGGCGCTTGCAGCCAGGTGAGGGGCTCGCCGCGCGCGCGTGCCGCGAGCCCGAGGGCGATCGCGTCGTCGAGCTGGCGCACGCGGGCCGCTTCCGGCGCGGTCGCCAGCTCGTGGAGGAACGCGGCGCGCGAGAGCGTCCCGTCGGCGAGCTTGGCGAGGGCCCGCTCGCGCGCCTCGTCGTCGGCAGGGCGCCGCAAGACGTCGCGGAAAGCCCGCTCGACGAAGTCGGCGTCGGAGGTCTCGTAGGCGTCGAGCCCGGACCGGATCAGCGGATCCATGAGGCTCAGCGGTACTCGTAGAAGCCGCGGCCCGACTTTCTCCCGAGCCGCCCGGCGGCGACGTGGCGGCGAAGGAGCGGGCACGGCGCGTACTTCGGGTCGCCGAGCCCGGCGTGGAGCACCTCCATGATCGCCACGCACGTGTCGAGCCCGATCAGGTCGGCGAGCGCGAGCGGCCCCATCGGGTGCGCGAACCCCAGCCTCGCGACGGTGTCGATCGCCTCGGCCTCGGCGACGCCCTCCATCAGCGCGTAGGCGGCCTCGTTGACGAACGGCATCAGGATCCGGTTGGAGACGAACCCGGGGAAGTCGGTCGCCTCTGCCGGCGTCTTGCCGAGCTCGTGCGTCAGCGCGACGATCGCCTCCGCCGTCTCGTCCGAGGTCTGGTCGGCGCGGATCACCTCGACGAGCGCGAGCACCGGCACCGGGTTGAAGAAGTGCATGCCGATCACGCGATCCGGCCGGGAGGTCGCCGCCGCGAGCTCGGTGATGGGGATCGACGAGGTGTTCGAGGCGAGGATCGCCCCCGCGGGCAGTGCCTCGTCGGCGGCGCGGAAGAGGTCCTTCTTCGCATCCACCTGCTCGACGATCGCCTCGATCATCAGATCGGCCTCTTCGATCGCGTCGACGGGCGTGATCCTCGCGAGCACCTCGGCAGGATCCGGGCCGCCCTTTTCGTGCAGCTTGCCGAGACTGCGCTCGATCGTCGCGAGCCCGCGCTCGACGGCGCCCGGAAATGCGTCGTGGAGGAGAACATCGCGCCTCGAGCCGGCCACGACCTGCGCGATGCCGGCGCCCATCTGGCCTGCGCCGACGACGAGGACGCGCTCGAGAATCACTGGCCGAGCCTACCCCGGGCGGCGAGCTCGGCCCGCCGGTGCCGGAGCCGCCGCACCGAGTACGCCAGGACGAGTGCGAGGATCACGAGGCCGACAATGACCTTGATCCCGTTGCCGCGCGGCTCGTCGCTCGTCGCAAGCAGCGTGCCCGGGTCGCTCAGCAGGCAGGACTCGGTCGTCAGCTCCGCGCCGGCCAGGGTCGCGAGCACGCCGAGCGCCTCGTCGTGGACGATCGGCTTGTCGTTCGCGTCGACGAGGCGTTGTGCCGAGCGCACCTCGACCTCGCGGCCGATCGGCCCCTTGACGTTCTGGTCGACCACGAACCGGTAGAGGTGTCCGCCGGACACCGTGCGCTCGGCCGTCACCCGCCCGACGAACGCGGCGTCGACGTCGTCGAGCCTCTCGTCGAGGGGGACGTTCGGGCAGGAGAGCGCAAGTGCGCCCGGTGCGAGGACCAGCGCAGCGAGAAACCCGGCGACGACAGCGCGGGTCAGCTCAGACCTCGAGGAGAAGGGCGTCGCCCTGACCGCCACCGGAGCAGATCGCCGCGAGGCCCAGCCCGCCTCCGTCACGCCGTAGCTCATGCACGAGCGTTCCGACGATGCGTCCGCCGGAGGCACCGATCGGGTGACCGAGGGCGACCGCGCCGCCGTTGACGTTCACGATCTCCTCGTCGGCGCCGAGCATCCGCGTCGACTGCTTCGCGACCGACGCGAACGCCTCGTTGATCTCCACCCGCGCGACGTCGTCCATTCCGCGCCCCGCGGCCGCCAGCACTCGCTCCGCCGCGGCGGCCGGCGTCCGCGCGATGTACGCGAATTCCTCCGCCACGTACGCGTGGCCGAGGATCCGCGCCAGCGGCTCGATCCCGCGCCTCTCCGCCCACTCCTCCGAGCAGACGACGACGCACGAGCCGCCGTCTGTGACCCCGGGAGCATTGCCGGCGGTCGTCGTGCCCTCCGGGTCGAACACCGGACGAAGCGAGGCGAGCGTCTCGAGCGTCGTGTCCCGGCGGATGCTCTCGTCCGCGGCGACCTCTCCGACGGGGACGATCTCGTCATCGAACCGGCCCGCGTCCTGCGCGGCCGCCGCGCGCTCGTGCGAGCGCGCCGCCCATGCGTCCTGGTCCTCGCGGGAGATCCCGAGATCGCGCGAGACGACAGACGCCTGCTGGACCATGTGCAGTCCGTCGAAGGTCGACGTGAGCCCGTCGAAAACCATGTGGTCGAGCACCTCGCCGTTGCCCAGCCGGTAGCCGAAACGCGCCTTCGGCAGCAGATACGGCGCGCGCGACATCGACTCCATTCCGCCGGTCACGACGACGTCGTGACGGCCGGCGGCGATCATCAGCTCGGCGATTTCGATCGCGCGGACGGACGAGGCGCACACCTTGTTGATCGTGTCCGCGGGAACCTCCTTCGGGATCCCAGCGGCGATCGCCGCCTGGCGCGCGGGCGCCTGGCCCGCACCTGCCTGGAGCACCTGGCCCATGACGACGTAGCCCACCTCCTGGGGGTCGACGCCGGCCCGCTCGAGCCCCGCGCGGATCGCGACGGCGCCGAGCTCGGTCGCGGGAACGTCGGCGAGACCGCCTCCGAGACGGCCGAACGGCGTGCGAACAGCGCTCACGATCACTGCCCCCGACATGTCGACCAGCGTACCCGGGGACTGGCGCCGGCAGGTGAGGGGGGCACAGGCAAACGAGCCTCGTAACGCTCACTGGGGTCAGGCACCTGCGGCGCCAGACCCCGCCAGACCCCATAGGCTCCTTGCTCCATGACGCCCTCCGCCACCATCACGACCGACCTGCTCACGCCGCTCGGAGCGTATCTCCGCCTGCGCGGAATGGGCGACGCGAGCTTCCTGCTCGAGTCCGTCGAGCGAGGCAGGCTGGGCCGCAGCTCGTGGATGGGAGCCGGGTCGAGGCTCGTCACGTTCGCCGAGGCGGAGGCGCTGGGGCTTCCCGTCGTCGGGTACCTCGCCTACGACCACGTCGCCGAGCTCGAGCCGACGGTGGCGCTCCCCGAGGAGGGCCACGGGCTCCCCGAGAGCCGGCTCGTCGTCGCCGAGACGCTCGTCCGCTTCGACCACGGCGCCGGAACCGCGGACGTGCTCGCAGGCGACCCGGAGGAGATCGAGGGACGTCTGGAGGCGGGCATTCCCTGGCACCCCGAGACGCGCGGCACGGCGGGCCCGCTCCGGCGCTTCCCGGAGCGCGAGCGCTACGAGGAGATGGTGCGCGTCGTGAAGCGACACATCGTCGCCGGCGACGTCTTCCAGTGCGTCCCGTCCCAGCGCGCCGAACGGCCGACGTCCGCCTCACCGCTCGACGTCTACCGAGCGCTGCGGCGCGTCAACCCGTCGCCGTACCTCTTCCTGCTCGAGCTCGACGGGGTCGCGCTCGTCGGCTCGTCCCCCGAGCGCCTCGTTGCGTGCGAGGACGGCCGTGCGAGCCTCTGCCCCATCGCGGGCACGACGGAGCCGACGGAGGGGGACGTCGAGCGGCTGCTCTCGTCCGAGAAGGACCGCGCCGAGCACGTGATGCTCGTCGACCTCGGCCGCAACGACCTCTCGCGGGTCTGCCGCGCGGGAACGGTGCACGTCGCGCGCAGCATGGAGGTCGAGCGGTTCTCGCACGTCTCGCACCTCGTGTCCGAGGTCGTCGGGGAGATCCGCGACGGCGTGACACCGTTCGACGTGCTCCGCGCGTGCTTTCCGGCGGGCACCGTCAGCGGCGCGCCCAAGATCCGCGCGATGCAGCTCATCTCCGAGCTCGAGGGCTTCAGGCGCGGCCCGTACGGCGGCGCCGTCCTCTACTCGCTCCCGGACGGCACCATGGACGCGTGCATCACGCTCAGGACGACGATCATGCGTGACGGGATCGCTTACCTCCAGGCCGGCGCGGGCGTGGTCGCCGACTCCGACCCGGCTGCCGAGCACGAGGAATGCCTGCGCAAGCTCGCCGCGATGGAGGCCGCGATCGAGCTCGCCGAACGGGAGCTCTCCCGGTGAGGGGCTTCCGCTTCCCCGCCACCGGCCGCGGCCTTCGCTCCCAAGTGACACAGTGTCACAAGGGCTCCTCCGCCATCGAGTGCGCGTGGTCATGGCTCGAGGTGGTGAGCCCCGAGCGATGAGGCTTCTGATGATCGACAACTACGACTCGTTCACGTACAACCTCGTGCACCTCTTCGAGGAGCTCGGCGCCGAGGTCGTGACGGTGCGGAACGACGCCATCACGCCCGACGCCGCGGCGGAGCTCGCCCCCGACAGGCTCGTCGTGTCGCCCGGGCCGGGCCGGCCCGAGGATGCAGGAGTCTCGATCGAGGTGATCCGGCGGCTCGGCCCGACCACGCCGACGCTCGGCGTCTGCCTCGGCCACCAGGCGATCGTCGAGGCGTTCGGCGGAGACATCGGCCAGGCGAAGGCGCTGCTCCACGGCAAGGCGAGCGTCGTCACGCACGACGGTGGCGGCGTCTTCGCGGGACTGCCGGCGGAGCTGGAGGTCGGCCGCTACCACTCGCTCGCCGCGACCACCGTGCCGGACGAGCTCGAGGTGACGTCACGGACGCTCGACGGCGAGGTGATGGGCGTCCGCCACGTCACCCTTCCGATCGAGGGCGTCCAGTTCCACCCCGAGAGCGTCCTCACGCCGCTCGGGCCTGCAATGGCACGGAACTTCCTGTCGTGATCACCCGCGCGATCGCCGACGTTGCCGACGGCCGCCACCTCACGCGCGAGGAGGCGCGCGAGGTGATGGCCGGGATCATGGCCGGCGAGGCGACGCAGGCGCAGATCGCCGGGTTCCTCGTCGCGCTGCGGGCGAAGGGCGAGACGGCGGACGAGATCGCCGGCTGCGCGGAGGCGATGCGCGAGTACGTGCTGCCCGTCCGGCCGGAGAGAGACGACGTCGTCGACGTCGTCGGCACGGGTGGCGACGGCGGCCGGACGCTGAACATCTCGACCGCTGCCGCGATCGTCACCGCCGCCGCCGGAGGCGCCGTCGCGAAGCACGGGAATCGGGCCGTGAGCTCGGCGTCCGGCTCGGCGGACGTGCTGGAGGCGCTCGGCTTCACGCTCGAGCAGCCGCCCGAGCGGATCGCCGAGTCGATCGACCGCCTGGGCTTCGGGTTCATGTTCGCGCCGTCACACCACCCGGCGATGCGCCATGCCGCGCCCGTGCGCCGCGAGCTCGGCACGCGGACGATCTTCAACGTGCTCGGCCCTCTGACCAACCCGGCCGGCGCGCGCGCGGGCGTCTTCGGCGTCTACTCCGCGGCGCTCGTGCGGACGATCGCCGACGCGCTGGCGCAGCTCGAGACGCGCCGCGCCTTCGTCGTCCACGGGTTCGGCGGGATCGACGAGCTCTCACCGTGCGGCCCGAACCAGGTGTCCGAGGTCGTGGACGGCGACGTGCGCGACCGGGTCGTCGACCCGGCCGAGCTCGGGATCGAGCCGTCCGACCCGGTGTCGCTCACCGGCGGCAGCCCGGAGGAGAACGCGGTCGAGATCCGGCGGATCCTCGCGGGCGAGGAGCACGGGCCGAAGCGTGAGGCCGTCCTCCTGAACGCCGCCGGGGGCATTGCCGCGGCAGGGCACGCACACGACTTGCGCGAAGGGCTCGAGGTCGCCCGGACGACGCTCGAATCCGGCGCGGCCGCATCGCGGCTCGAGGAGCTGGCGGCGTTCTCGCAGGAGTCTTCCTGATGGGCCGCTTCGAGGACGCGCTGCGCCGGCCCGGGCTCGGCGCGATCGCGGAGATCAAACGCCGTTCGCCGTCGGCCGGAGACCTCCGGCCCGACGCCGACCCGAGCCGCATCGCCCCCGCCTACGCGCGCGCCGGGGCGGCGGCGATCTCCGTCCTCGTCGACGACCGCTTCGGCGGCTCGTGGGACGACCTCCGCGCCGCGCGCGCGTCGACTGACGCACCGCTGCTCGCAAAGGGCTTCTTCTCGACGGTCGAGCACCTCCGCACCGCAAAGGGGGCCGGCGCGGACGCGGCGCTGCTGATCCTCCGGGACCTGGACGACGAACAGGCTGCGGGCCTCCTGGCTCAGGCATCGAGCCTCGGCCTGGACACGCTCGTCGAGGCGCATGACGCCGCGGAGGTCGCGCGAGCGATCGCGCTCGACGCGCCGGTGGTCGGCGTCAACGCACGCGACCTCTCGACGTTCGCGATCGACCGTGCCGCGCAGCTCGAGCTCGTCGCGACGGTGCCGGGCGACCGGATCGTGATCGCGGAGTCGGGGATCGAGTCGCGTGCGCAGGGCGCCGCAGCCGAGCTCGCCGGTGCGGACGCGATCCTCGTCGGGTCGGCGCTGATGCGGGCGCCGGATCCCGCCGCCAAGCTGACCGAGCTGCTCTCTCGCCCGCTGGTCAAGGTGTGCGGACTGACCCGCGAGGAGGACGTCGCGGTCGCCGCCGAATCGGGCGCCGATCTCCTCGGCTTCGTCCTCGCGTCGGAGAGCCCGCGGGCGGCCGAGCGGGTTCTTCCCGTCCCCGAGACGACCCTCGCGGTCGCCGTGTGGGTCGGCGAGGCTGGCCCCAGCGACGCCGCCGTCGACCAGGTGCACACGGTGGAGGAGGGAAAGGTGCGCGGACGCGAGGCGATCCTCTACCGGGACGGCCAGCCGGTCGCGCGCCTTCTCGACCTCCCGTGGGGCGAGGAGGATCCGACGCACTGGCAGACGGCGGCGCAACTGGTGTCCGACTTCAGTCGGACACCTGCGCACGCAGGCAAGCGCATCGTTCTCGCCGGCGGCCTCGGCCCGGAGAACGTCGCCGATGCGATCGCTGCGGTGGGGCCGTGGGCGGTGGATGCCTCCTCGTCGCTGGAGGTCTCGCCAGGCATAAAGGACCACGCCCGCATTCGCGCCTATGTAGAGGCGGCGCGTGGCTGACGGGCGAACCAGGAGGGGCGACGCTGAAGCCACGCCCCGGGCGCCTCGCGCGCCGGAGGAGACCTTCGGCGAGTACGGCGGCCAGTACGTCCCCGAGACGCTCATCCCCGCGCTCGAGGAGCTGACCGCCGCCTGGAACGAGGCGAAGGACGACGCTGCCTTTCGCGCGGAGCTGGACGGGCTCGGCCGGACGTACGTCGGTCGCCCGTCGCCGATCACGCTGGTCGAGCGGTTCGCACCCGGCCGGCGGGTCTACCTGAAGCGCGAGGACCTGAACCACACCGGCGCGCACAAGATCAACAACGCGCTCGGTCAGGTCGTCCTCGCCGGACGGCTCGGGAAACGCCGGATCATCGCCGAGACGGGAGCCGGCCAGCACGGCGTCGCGACGGCGACCGCCTGCGCACGGTTCGGGCTCGAGTGCGTCGTCTACATGGGCTCCGAGGACATGCGCCGGCAGGCGCCGAACGTCGAGCGGATGCGCCTCCTCGGTGCCGCCGTGGAGCCGGTCGAGACGGGGACGAGGACGCTCAAGGAGGCGACGAGCGCGGCGATCCGCGACTGGATCACCAACGTCGAGACGACCCACTACGTGATCGGCTCGTGCGTCGGCCCGGCTCCCTACCCGGAGCTCGTCCGCGAGCTGCAGGCCGTGATCGGGCGCGAGGCGCGCGCGCAGCTGCTCGAGGTGGACAGCACGCTTCCGGACGCCGTCGTCGCGTGCGTCGGCGGCGGGTCGAACGCGATCGGCATGTTCGCCGCCTTCCTCCACGACGAGGACGTCCGCCTCGTCGGAGTCGAGGCAGCGGGCGCTGCGTCGCTCGGCGCCGGGCGCACCGGCGTGCTCCACGGCTCGCGCTCGTCGATCCTCGCCGACGAGGACGGGCAGATCGCGGACGCGCACTCGATCTCGGCGGGTCTCGACTACCCGGGGGTCGGGCCCGAGCACGCTTGGTTGCGCGACACCGGCCGCGCAACCTACCTCCCCTGCACGGACGAGGAGGCACTCGACGCCTTCGAACGCCTCACGAGGACCGAGGGGATCATCCCCGCGCTCGAGTCGTCGCACGCGCTCGCCGTCGTCGACGGGCTGGATGCCGAGTACATCGCCGTCTGCCTCTCGGGGCGGGGAGACAAGGACCTGGCGGAGGCGCTCACGGCGCTGGCTCGCCGCAACCGGTAGCGCATGCGGAAGGCACTCGTCGTCTACCTCGTCGCAGAGCCGGAGACGCCCGAGCTCGCGCGGGTGGCCGTCGAGGCCGGCGCCGACCTCGTCGAGCTCGGGTTCCCCTTCTCCGACCCGCTCGCCGACGGGCCCGTGATCCAGCGCGCGTCGGAGCGCGCGCTCGCGCGCGGCATGCGAACCCGCCGGTGCCTCGACTGCCTGGCCTCGACCCGCGAGCTGGTGGGAGACACGCCGATCGTCCCGATGACGTACGCGGCGATCCTCGAGGCGTACGGCTGGGAGCGCTTCGCCGCCGACGCCGCAGCAAACGGCGCGACGAGCCTCATCGTCTCCGACGTCCCGGCAGGGCAACGACCCGATGTCCGCAGGATCCACCTCGTTGCGCCGACCTCGACGGACGAGCGGATCCGCATCGCGGCGTCGACGAGCGACGGATGGCTCTACCTCGTCACGCGCACCGGCACGACCGGGGCACGGGCCGAGCTGTCGTCGGCGCTGGCCGGGCTCGTGGCGCGGGCGCGCGCGATCGCCGGTGAGCTGCCGCTCTACGCCGGCTTCGGGATCTCGACGCCGGAGCAGGCTGCAGCCGCGGCGGCCCTCGCAGACGGCGTGGTCGTCGGCTCACGCGCCGTCGAAGCCGCCGAGTCAGGCCCATCCGCGCTCGGCGAGTACGTGGCGTCGCTGCGCGAGGCCCTCGACTAGGTGTCCGACTTCAGCCAGACACCTCTGAGCGACAGCTCGCGCACGTCGACGGTGTCCGACTGAAGTAGGACACCGGTGACGTGGATCGCCGGGATGGGGCATTCGACCTGGGCGCAGCCCGAAACCCGGTGCGACCGGTGCCCCGCGCGGGCGGGCGGCAAGGCGGATCTCCCGCGACCTCGTCGGCACGGGACGATCCCACGCCGCGCGTCCGTCCTTACGAAATCCTCGCAGAAAGGGGCTACCCTGCCGCGCGGCCTTTGTCGATCAGGCGCCGACCGAGCCTGAGACCGCTCCGCGCGTACAGGACCTCGGTCGCCGGCGCCGAAGGGAGTTGCATGCGTCGTTTCCGAATTCTCATCCTTGCTGCGGCCGCGTGTGTCGCGGTCCTCACCGTGGCGTCGAGCGCGCCTGCAGGCGACTTTGCCGAAGGGCCCTGTAGTGGCGAGCCGGCCAAGCTCTGCCCGACGGCCACGGTCGGCCAGCCGTACTCCACGACCTTCACGCTCAAGGAGCCTGGCGACTGCGGCCCGAGCTTCGCCGTGAGCTCCGGCTCGTTCCCGCCCGGGCTCACGCTCGCGAGCGACGAAGGCGCCGCGCGCGGCACGCCGACCCAGTCCGGGAGCTTCACCTTCTACATCACCGTGTCGTACAGCTGCGGGCTGAAGAGCGCCTCCGACCAGCAGTACACGATCAACGTCAATGCCGGCACTCCGCCGAAGCCGAAGCTGACGGTCACGACCCCGAGCCTGCCGGACGCGAACTTCAACCAGCCGTACACGGCGCCCGCGCTGCAGGCCTCGGGTGACACGGTGAACTCGTGGACGCTCGCCGGGGGCGCCCTTCCCGCGGGCCTCACCCTCGCTGCGAACGGCGTCATCTCCGGCACACCGACGCAGAGCGGCACGTTCAGCTTCAACGTCCAGGCCAACGGCAACGGGACGAGCGACACGCGCGGCCTCTCGATCTTCGTGCTCGCGCCGCTCGAGCTGCAGTCGCTGGTGGGCAAGAAGCCGCCGACCACCGGCTGGACGGCGAAGACCACGGTCAACAAAGCCCTCACGACCGGCGTGAAGGCGGTCGGCGGCAGAGCCCCGTACACGTTCAC
>DASTKF010000171.1:0-7250 GCA_035716065.1 Gaiella sp. | reverse complement strand
AGAACGCGGCCTCGTCGAACTCGGTGCACTTCGCGAGGTACGCCGTTCCCTCGTCCGGCTTGGACGGGTCGGGGACGACCCACGCTCCGAGGGCGATCTTGTCCCCGAGCGCGGGATACGGCGCGAGCACGGTCCCGCGCGCGTGGTCCTGCGTAAAGCTCTTGAGCTCGTCGATCGTCGCCTGCGGGACGTCCTTGCCGTACTGCACGGCGATCGCGCCGTGCTCGAGGTTGTGGACGAGCTGGGCCTGGTACACCGGCTCGTCGTAGATCCCGTAGACGACCGGGACCTCGTAGTGGGGACCGGAGGTCGGCGGGACGGTGTTCCACTCCGGCGAGGTGCCCGAGGGCGTCGTGATCGAGTGCACGCCCCGGAGCGACGGGGTCGCGCTCAGGGTGCAGCCCGCCTCCTCCAGGGCGGCGCGCGCATCTCCCCCGCCTCCCCCGCTCCCGCCGCCGAGCGTGAACGCGAGCGCGACGGCGGCCACTGCCACGACCGCGAGCCCGCCAAGACCGAACAGGAGGAGATTCCGGCGGTCGTCGCCCTTCGAGGGCGGCGGCTTGCGCGTTCCCTGCGAGCGCGGCTTCGGCGGCATTGAACGCGGAAGGATACCTGCGGCGGTCGCAGGCTCCGTCCGGACGGGGCGCTACGTTGCTTGGTCCTCATGACGATCGTCGCATTGCTCATCGGTCTGGTTGCCGGGCTCGCGCTGGGAGTGACTGGCGTCTTCTTCGCGCTCCGCGAGCGGATGCAATCCGGGACGGACGCGCTCGCGCGGACGAACGCGCTCGAGGTCGAGGCTCGGGGCTTCGAGCGGCGGGCGATCGAGGCGGAGGCGCAGCTCGCCGCGGAGCGTGGGTCGCTCGACGAGCGCGTCGCCGGCGCGGTGCGGGCAGCCTCGACCGCGGCGATGAAGGAGAGCTCGGGCGCCTTCCTGGATCTCGCTCAGACGAAGCTCGACGCGTACGTCGCACCGCTCCGCGAGTCGCTCGGGAAGGTGGAGACGCAGGTGAGCGCCCTCGAGAGCGCGCGGAAGGAGGCCTACGGCTCGCTCACCGAGGCCGTCCGGAGCCTCCGCGAGGACCAGTTGCGTCTCAGGAGCGAGACGAGCAACCTCGTCACCGCTCTCCGTGCGCCGCACGTTCGCGGGCGGTGGGGCGAGATCCAGCTCCGACGGGTGGTGGAGCTCGCGGGGATGGTCCAACACTGCGACTTCGTCGAGCAGCCGACGACGGACGACGGCGAGGGCCGCGTGCTCCGCCCCGACGTCCTCGTGAATCTCCCGGGCGGCAAGTGCATCGTCGTCGATTCGAAGGCGCCGCTGGCCGCGTATCTGGACGCGTTCGCGAACGACGCGACGGACGAGACACGGCAGGCGGCGTTGCGCGACCACGCGCGTCACGTGCGCGAGCACATCCTGAAGCTCGGCCAGAAGGCGTACTGGCGCCAGTTCGACGCGACGCCCGAGTTCGTCGTGATGTTCCTCCCGGACGAGTCGTTCCTCCGCGCCGCGCTGGAGCACGACCCGACGCTCGTCGAGTTCGCCGCGGACAACCATGTCATCACGGCTTCGCCGACGAACCTGATCGGGCTGCTGCGTGCGGTCCACTACGGGTGGCAGCAGGAGACGATCGCCGAGGGCGCGAGGCAGATCTCGGATCTCGGCCGCGAGCTCTACAAGCGCCTCTCGACGATGGGCACGCACGTCTCGAAGCTCGGCCGGTCGCTGGACACCGCCGTACGGTCCTTCAACGAGACGGTCGGATCGCTGGAGCGCCAGGTGCTGCCACAGGCGCGCCGCTTCGAACAGCATGGCATCACGGGCATCGCCCCGCCCGAGCTCACACCGATCGAGAGGCAGACGCGAGTCATCTCGGCGCCCGAGCTCGTGGGCGAAGGCGAGCAGGCGGAGCTGCTCCCTGGGGAGGCACACGCGGCCTGACCGTGGAACACCCGGAGCCCCCGTTTCGTTCGTACAGTTGAGGGGAAATCCGACGAGAGGAGCAGTGCCGAAGGTGACGGACGTTCGGAACGTGATCGTGATCGGCGGTGGCCCCGCCGGGTATACAGCGGCGCTGTACGCAGCCCGCGCGAATCTCGAGCCGCTCGTGATCGAGGGGTTCAACTGGGGCGGCCAGCTGATGATCACGTCGGATGTCGAGAACTACCCGGGCTACGCCGACGGCGTGATGGGCCCTGCGATGATGCAGGACTTCCGCCGGCAGGCGGAGCGGTTCGGCGCGGAGTTCGTCACCGACGACGTCACGCGCGTCGACTTCTCGGAGCGGCCGTTCCGCGTCTGGGTCGGCGACGACGAATACCGGGCCGAGTCCGTGATCGTCGCGACCGGCGCGAGCGCGCGTCAGCTCGGGCTCGACTCGGAGCGTGTGCTCCAGGGGCGCGGCGTCTCGTACTGCGCGACCTGCGACGCTGCCTTCTTCCGGGACAAGGTCGTGGTCGTCGTCGGCGGCGGCGACTCGGCCATGGAGGAGGCGCTGTTCATCTCGCGCTTCGCGCGCAAGGTGATCCTCGTCCATCGCCGCGAGGAGTTTCGTGCCTCGCCGATCATGGTCGACCGGGCGCGATCGAGCCAGAAGATCGAGTTTCTGCTCAACAAGGTCGTCGAGGAGGTGCTCGGCGACGGCAAGGTGACGGGCATCCGAGTGACGGACACCGTGACCGGCGAGGAGTCCGTCGTCGAGACGGACGGCGTCTTCGTCGCCATCGGCCACGACCCGAACACGGCCCTCTTCCTCGACCAGCTCGACCACGAGCCCGACAGCGGCTACCTGGTGACGCGCGGGAAGTCGACGGAGACGAACGTCTCCGGCGTGTTCGCGGCGGGAGACGTGCAGGACCACGTGTACCGCCAGGCGGTCACCGCTGCTGGATCGGGATGCGCGGCCGCGCTGGACGCCGAGCGCTGGCTCAGCGAGCGGCGACACGCGGCGTTGTCCGCGGTCGGGTCGTAGCCCGAGGCGGCCGTACCGGCCGACGCGATCGGTAGCCTCGCACGGCGGTGGGGGTGCATTGGACCGACCTCGTCGACCCCAGCCGCGAAGAGATCCTCGGGGCCGTCGCGGCGCGGATCGACCCCGACGCGATCGAGGTGCTCGCGGAGCCTGCGGGGGACGGCCGGGCAGTGCGGCCGCTCCTGGAGGGTCACGGGAGCTACGTGCTGGCGGTCCTCGCGCATCCCGTCGCGCGTCCGGGCGAGGGGCGGGTGGACTACCTCGAGCTCGACGTGATCGCTACGCCCTCGGCGGTTGTCACCGTGCGCAAGACGGGCCCGAGAGGCGATGTCGCGCCGGTGGACAGCATCGCGGCGCGGATCGACGCCGGCGCGCCCTGCGGAGGCGTCTTCCACGGCGCTGTCGACGACGCCGCCGATGCCTTCCTGGAGCTCGTCGACGGCGTCTACGAGTCGATCGACGATCTCGAGGGCGACATCGAGCAGCTCTCCGGCCCGCACGTGCGACGCCGGATCGCCCAGCTGCGGAACGAGCTCCTCCTCGCGCGGCGAGCGGCGAGCGGGACGCGGGGCGTCGCGCGGCGAATTGTGGACGGGAGGGTCGACGTCGGGAACTCGGAGCTCTTTCCCGCCGAGGTCGAGGCGCGCTTCGTCGACACGTACGAGACGCTCGTACGGGTCACGGAGGAGCTCGACGTCGCTCGCGACCTGCTCGGAGGCGTCCGCGACTACTACCAGGCGAAGATCGCCGAGCAGCAGAACGAGGTCGCCAAGAAGCTCACGGTGATCGCCTCGCTCGTGCTCGTCCCGAGCCTCATCGTCGGCTTCTTCGGGCAGAACTTCGCCGGCGAGTTTCGCGCGTGGTACTGGGGAATCGGCATCTCGGTGGGGCTGATCGTCGCGACGACGATCGTGCAGCTCGCGCTGTTCCGCTGGCGTCACTGGCTCTGAGCGACCCGCCGCATGGTGCCGTGCTCAGGCGCCGGCCGCCAGCTCCGCGAGCCGTGCCTCGAGGCGCCGCTCGGCCTCGAGGTCTCCCTCCCGCGCGGCTGCGCGCGCTGCCGCCTGGAGGAGCTCGACCGCGTGCCGGGGATCCCCCGGGCTCGCGGCCGCGGCCCGCTCGAGGTACGCCACGGCCCGATCGAGCCTGTTGCTGCGGATGTAGTACTGCGCGAGCCGCTCGGCCTCCTGCGGCGCCCGCTCGCCGAGCAGCTCCTCGAGCATGTCGGCGACCCTCGTCGTCAGCTCCCGATGGCGCGCGATCGTCAGCGTCGACAGCGCCGCTTCGTGGAGCAGCCCGTGCGCGAAGCCGCACACGAGCTCGGGGTACCGCCGAAGCTCCTGCACGATCCCGGCCCGAACGAGGTCGAGCAGCTCCCCGGCGACGTCGTCCGTGTCCGCGACGCGCTCGAGCAGCGACACCTCGAAGGTCCGGCCGATCACCGCGGCGACCTGGGCAAGCGCACGCGCGCCGTCGGGCAGCGCGTCCACCCGCGCCACGAGCAGGTTCTCGAGGCGCGCCGGAAGCGTCACCTGGCCGACGGTGAGCGTCCAGGTCCGGTTGCGCTCGACGGCCGCCTCCTCGAGCAGCAGCCGCACGAGCTCCTCGAGATAGAGCGGGTTTCCCTCGGCACGGCCCACGACCCACGAGGACGTCGCATCGTCGAGGCTGCCCGCGGCGAGTGCCGCGACGAGCTCGTGGGCATCGCCGTCGTCGAGCGCCACGAGCCCGAGCTCGGTCGTGCGGTGGGCGTAGCTCCCGAGCGCGTGCAGTCTGAAGCCCCATCCCTGCGACCCGGGCTCCGCGCGAAGTGTGGCGACAACCATGACGGCGGAGCGATCGGTGAGCTCGAGGATCGCTTCGGCCATCTCGCGCGCCTGCGGCGCCGCCCAGTGCAGGTCCTCGACGGCGATCACGACCGGCTGGCTCGCAGCGAGAGCCTCGACCCAATCGCAGAAAGCGCGCCGGACCGCCGGCGGCGCCGCGTCGTTCTCCGATGCCGGCTTCGAGTCCGGGTCGAGGTCGATGCGCAGCAGGCCGCCGAACGGCGCGAGCACGCGTCCCAGACCGGGACCGAGCAAGGCTCCGAGGCGCGCCCGCGCGCGCGTCCGTGCCGCGATCTCCGGCTCCGCCTCGCCGATCGCGAGCCACCCGCGGAGGATCTCCTCGAACGGCCACACGGGAAGTCCGCCGTAGGAGAGGCACTGCCCTTCGAGCCACGTGGCCCGCTCCCCGACGATCCCCCGCAGCTCCTCGAGCAGACGCGTCTTGCCGATCCCGGCGTCGCCGACGAGAAGCACGACCTGTCCCTTGCCGTCGGCGAGACCCTCCGCAGCCGCGTGGAGGCGGTCCAGCTCGGCTTTCCGGCCCACGAGCGGGACCGCGTGAGGGCGACCGTCGTTGGCAAGCAGAGGCCCCGCGAGCTCCCGTGCGGTCACGGGCCCCTCACGGCCGCGCACGGAGAGCTCGCCGAGCGCCTCGAGGCGAAACCGATGCGCGAGGCGCCGGGCGGACTCCTCGCCCACGGCGATCGTCCCGGGAGCGGCAACTGTCTGCAGGCGCGCTGCGACGTTGGTCGTATCGCCGAACGCGACCGTCTGGTGATCCACGGCGCCGACGACGCCGACCGCGGCCGGGCCGGTGTTGATGCCCACGCGGACGTCGAATCGCTCGATCCCCCACGCTTGCTCGACCTCGCGCGCGTACTCCCGCACGACGTCCACGATCCGCAATGCCGCGCGGGCGGCTCGCTCGGGGTCGTCTTCGTGGGCGGTCGGGACGCCGAAGTACGCGCAGATGCCGTCGCCCATGTACGCCTGCACCGTCCCGCCGTACTCGTGCACGGCGCGGCTCATCTGGTTCACGCATTCCCCGATCAACGCCTTCGCCTCCTCGGGAGGCAGCTTCTCGGCGAGCGCCGTCGATCCGACGACGTCGGCGAAGAGCACCGTCACGGGGCGAACTTCGTCGTGACCCGTCACGCGCAGCAACCGCGCGTCAGGCAGGTCCGGAACGACCCCTCGCGCCCGAGCATGCGGTCCAGTCTAGACCGGCACCTCCGAATGCGGCATGCTGGCGTGGGAAGACGGCGGTTCGCGGGGCCGTCAGGACCATGTGAGCATGAGCGAGGCTACGCGCATCGGCGCGGTGCTGGCCGGGTACCGGGTCGAATCGCTGCTCGGCCGCGGCGGCATGAGCGTCGTCTACCTCGCCGAGCACGTCAGCCTGGGCCGCAAGGTCGCGCTCAAAGTGCTTGCGTCGCCGCTGGCGCACGATCCGAGCTTTCGCGAGAGATTCACGCGCGAGTCGCAGCGCGCGGCCGGGCTCGACCACCCGAACGTCATTCCGATCTACGACGCCGGCGAGGTCGACGGCGGCGACGCAGACGGTCTGCTCTACATCGCGATGCGGTACGTCGACGGGCCCGACCTGCGCTCCCTCCTGCGACGGGAGGGCCACCTGGGCGTCGGACGCACGCTCTACATGCTCGAGCAGGTCGCGAGCGCTCTGGACGCAGCCCACGACAGCGACCTGATCCACCGCGACGTGAAGCCGTCGAACATCCTGATCGCGGAGCCCTCCGAGCATGTCTATCTGACGGACTTCGGCGTCGCGAAGCAGACGAGCGCGCCCGACCTCACGCGGACCGGAATCTTCGTCGGCACGATCGAGTACGCCGCTCCCGAGCAGATCGAGGGACTGACGCTGGACCGGCGGACCGACGTCTACGCGCTCGGCTGCGTCTTCTACGAGTGCCTCGCCGGCCGGCCGCCGTTCGAGCGGGACGCCGAGGTTGCGGTGATGCACGCCCACCTGACGAGCCCGCCGCCGAGGCTGACCGAGGTCCGGCCAGATCTGCCAAAGGAGCTCGACCGGGTCGTCGCCCGGGCGATGGCGAAGTCGCGCGACGAGCGCTTCGCGACGGCCCCGGAGCTGGTGGACGCCGTCCATGGGGTCCTGCGACGTAGCCCGACCGCGTCGCACCCTGTCGCCGAACGATACGAGGAGCCGGTTGCGACGATCTCCGTCGACGGCTCCGGCGAGCTCGACCCTCCGGTCGCCGAGGCTTCCCCGCCCCCGCCCGCGGCGTCACACGTCGAAGCGCCGCTTGCAGAGCCTGCGGAGTCGACCGCGGCGTCCACGCCGCCGCCGGATCCGCCCAGCGGTCGCCGAACGCCGAGCATGCCGTGGTGGAGCCTCACCGCGATTCTCGTCGCACTCGCGGCGATCATCTCCGCGACCGCGGCGTATCTCGTCGCCCGCGACGACGGCGGGAGC
>DASTKF010000170.1:0-15604 GCA_035716065.1 Gaiella sp. | reverse complement strand
GAGGCGCGAGGGCGCCGGTCGGCGCCCTCGCTGCGGGTCGGTTGCGCCCTCGGAGTGCGCGACCGTCCCCGTCCGGAGATCCCACGGGAGGCGGTTGGGGATCACGGACTTGCCTCCCTCGTATTCGAGCGGGTGCTTGCGAAGGGTTTGTGAGGTTTCGGTACGAGGCGGATCAGGATTGCCGCCGCGGTGAGTAGGGGTAGTAGGTATATTTTCTGTATCTACTACCGCCGAGGAGTGTGATCGGAACCGTGACCAAGCTGCTGCTCGTCCCGCTCGACGACATCGTCGTCTTCCCCCACATGAACGTGACGCTGACCGTCGAGGTCGGCGACGAGGACCGCGTGCTGCTGGTGCCGAAGCACGAGGGCGAGTACGCCGCGGTCGGCACCGTCGCTCGCGTGACCGACCACGTCCGGCTGCCGGGCGGCGCCACCGCCGTTGCGATCGAGGGGCTGCACCGCGGCATCGCGGGAGCCGCGGAGACGGACGCACAGGGGCGCCTGCTCGTCGAGGTCGAGGAGCGGAAGGACGGCATCCCGACCGACGAGCGCACCCGTGAGCTCGAGGCGGAGTATCGCGCAGTCGTCGAGGAGCTCCTCGAGCTGCGCGGCGACGACGGTCGCATCCAGTCGTTCGTCCGCTCGATCAGCGACCCCGGCCCGCTCGCAGACACCTCGGGCTACGCGCCCGACCTGAACTTCGAGCAGAAGGTGCAGTTGCTCGAGGCCGTCGACGTCACGGAGCGGCTCGAGCTCGCCCTCTCGTTCCAGCGCGAACGGCTCTCGACCATGCAGATCCGCCAGCGGATCCGCGAGGACGTCAATGCCGGCATGGAGAAGCAGCAGCGCGAGTACCTCCTGCGCAAGCAGATGGACTCGATCCGCAAGGAGCTCGGCGAGGACGACGCATCTGTCGTCGACGAGTACCGCAAGAAGATCGACGCCGCGGGGATGCCCGAGGAAGTGCGCGAGCAGGCCGACAAGGAGCTCGCACGCTTCGAGCGGATGGGCGAGAGCTCGCCCGAGTCGCAGATGATCCGCAGCTACCTCGACTGGCTGCTCGCCGTCCCGTGGGGCACCCGCTCCGACGAGGTGCTCGACCCGGAGCGCACGCGCGAGATCCTCGACGCGGATCACGCGGGCCTCGAGGACGTCAAGGACCGGATCGTCGAGTACATCGCGGTCGCGAAGCTCCGCAAGGACCGAGGCGTCGAGCCGGACAAGCGCGCCGGGGCGATCCTCACGCTGATCGGGCCTCCGGGCACCGGCAAGACGTCGATCGGCGAGTCGATCGCGAAGGCGCTGAACCGCGAGTTCGTGCGCATGTCGCTCGGCGGCGTCCGTGACGAGGCCGAGATCCGCGGCCACCGGCGCACCTATATCGGTGCCCTGCCTGGCCGCCTCGTCCGCGCGCTCCGCGACGCGAAGACCATGAACCCGGTGATCCTCCTCGACGAGGTCGACAAGGTCGGCGCCGACTGGCGCGGCGACCCGTCGGCCGCGCTGCTCGAGGTGCTCGACCCGGCGCAGAACTCGACGTTCCGCGACCATTACCTCGACGTCGAGGTCGACCTCTCGCAGGTCTTCTTCATCGCCACCGCGAACATGGCCGAGACGATCCCGGGACCGCTGCTCGACCGGATGGAGGTCATCCGCTTCGACGGCTACACGACCGACGAGAAGGTCGCAATCGCTCGTGGCTACCTCTGGCCGCGGCAGCGCGAGCGGGCCGGCCTCACCGAGGACGAGGTGTCGATCGCGGACGACGTGCTCGAGACCGTCATCTCCGAGTACACGCGCGAGGCGGGCGTCCGCCAGCTCGAGCGCGAGCTCGGCTCGATCCTGCGGAAGACGGCGACGAAGGTCGTCACCAAGGAGGCGGAGCCTCCCGTCGAGCTCGACGTCGACGCCGTGCGCGACGCGCTCGGGCGCCAGAAGTTCTTCCGCGAGGCGGCGGAGCGGACGGCGGTGCCGGGCGTGGCGACCGGTCTCGCGGTCAACGCGACCGGTGGCGACGTGCTGTTCGTCGAGGCAACCGCCGTGCCGGGTGAGGGCCTTGTTCTGACCGGTCAGCTCGGCGACGTCATGAAGGAGTCCGCGCAGATCGCGCTCTCCGCCGTGCGCTCGCAGGCCGACAGGCTCGGAATCGACCAGGAGGCCTTCGACCGGAAGTTCCACGTGCACGTCCCGGCCGGGGCGATCCCGAAGGACGGGCCGAGCGCCGGCATCACGATGGCCACCGCTCTCGCGTCGCTCTTGAGCGGCCGACCCGTGAAGCACACGGCCGGCATGACCGGCGAGCTCACGCTGCAGGGGCGCGTCCTGCCGATCGGCGGCCTCAAGCAGAAGGTGCTCGCCGCGCACGCCGCAGGCCTCACGGACGTGGTGATCCCGGAGCGCAACCGCGCGGACCTCCAGGACGTGCCCGAGCACGTTCGCGAGGAGCTTCGGTTCCACCCGGTGATGTCGCTCGACGAGGTGCTCGGCATCGCGCTCGAGCCGACCGCTTCCTCGCGCCCACACGTCGCGGCATGACGCGCTGTCGCCCCTGCAGTCCCGTTCCCGAGGAGGTCCGCCGAGCGGCGGTCCTCCTCGAGGGACGCTGGACCGTTTCCATTCTCTGGGCCTCGGCGGAAGGGGCGAGCCGCTTCAACGAGCTCAAGCAGGCGGTCGGCGAGATCCCACCGCGCACCCTCGCCCAGCGGCTCGTCGAGCTCGAGTCGGCGGGCTTGCTCGAACGCCGCGTGATCGACGCTCGGCCACCCCGCGTCGAGTACCGGCTGACCGACGACGGCCACCGGTTGCGGTCGGTTCTCGACGCGCTCGCGGCGTACGCTGGCGCCGTCTGAACGACGGGCAGATCGTCCTCGCGGACGACGCCCAGCCCGCTGCGGGTGGGTACCGTCCCTCGGATGGAAGGTGGGAGTCCCCTCGCACCGAGCGAAACCGGTAGCACGCAGCAGCGCGGCCGCGACGAGCTCCAGGTCAAGCTCGAGGCGGCGAGAACCGCCGCTGCGCAGCGCGCCGTCGCCGAGGAGCGGGCGCGCATCGCGCGGGAGCTCCACGACGTGATCGCGCACTCCGTCTCGGTGATGACCGTCCAGGCGGGCGCCGTCCGGCGGCTCCTGCAGCCCGGACAGGAGCGCGAGCGGCTTGCGCTGGAGGCGATCGAGTCGACCGGCCGCGAGGCCCTCACCGAGATGCGACGGCTGGTCGGGCTTCTGCGCCGGCAGGGAACGATGCCCGACTTCTCTCCCCAACCGTCGATGCGCGCCGTGGACGTGCTCGTCGGGACGGTCCGCGAGGCCGGGCTTCCGGTCGAGCTCGCCGTCGAGGGCGAGCCCACGGAGCTCGCGCCGGGCGTCGACCTGGCGGCGTACCGCGTGATCCAGGAGGCGCTCACGAACGCGCTCAAATACGCAGGCCCGGCTCAGGCGTGGGTAACGGTCCGCTGGCGCGAGGACGAGATCGAGGTCGAGATCGCCAACGACGGACGCTCCGAGACCGCCGGCGACGGCAGGGGCCACGGGCTGATCGGGCTTCGCGAGCGCGTGGCGCTCGTCGGGGGCACCATCGACTCCGGCCCGCGGGCCGGTGGCGGGTTCGTGGTGACCGCCCACCTGCCGCACCGAGGGCGCGCGTGACGACGAAAGTCCTCATCGTCGACGATCAGTCGCTCGTCCGCGCCGGCTTCCGCATGATCCTCGAGTCGGAGCCCGAGATCGAGGTCGTCGGTGAGGCAGCCGACGGTCTCACCGCCGTTCTGGCCGCCCGCGAGACCGAGCCGGACGTGATCCTGATGGACGTCCGCATGCCGAACGTCGACGGGCTCGAAGCGACCCGTCGGCTGCTGGAGGGCAAGGAGCAGGGCCCGCGCATCCTGATCCTTACGACGTTCGACCTCGACGAGTACGTCTACGAGGCGCTGCGTGCCGGCGCGAGCGGGTTCCTGCTCAAGGACACGCCACCGGAGCAGCTCGTCGAGGCGATCCACGTCGTCGCGGGCGGGGACGCGCTGCTCTCGCCCGTCGTGACGCGGCGCGTGATCGCCGAGTTCGTGCGGCGCCCACCCGCCACCGCACGACCACCGGCACCCGGCCTCGACGAGCTCACAGCGCGGGAGCTCGAGATCCTGCGGCTCATCGCGCGCGGGCTGTCGAACGCAGAGATCGCCGCCGAGGCGTTCGTCAGCGAGACGACCGTGAAGACGCACGTGGCGCGGATCCTCCAGAAGCTCCGGGTGCGGGACCGCGTCCAGGCAGTGGTGTTTGCCTACGAGCACGGAATCGTGCAGGCGGGCGACGCGGGCATCTGATCCGCGTACGCGGCGGGGCTATAGCTCGTTCGAGGGACTGCCGATACAAGGGCCATGCCCGCTCCACAGTCCCTTCCGTCACGACTCATCGGTGCGCTCTTCGTCGAGCGCGGGCTCGTCTCCGAGAGCCAGATCCGCGTCGCGCTCGAGATCCAGCAGGAGACGGGACAACAGCTCGGCCAAGTCCTCGTCGAGCGCTTCGGCGTCTCGCGCAAGGAGCTCGCGAGCGTCGTGGCGGATCAGTGGGCCAAGCTCGGTGGATCCTCCGGGCCGGAGGACAGCGCGAGCTGGCGCCGTCTCGGGGACATCTTCGTCGAGCGTGGCTTCGTCACCCAGGAGGAGCTCGACGAGGCCCTCGCACGACAGCGCCAGACGGGCGAGCGGCTCGGAGAGGCGCTCGTCGCTCAGGGCGTGATCAGCAAGTTCGAGCTTGCCGGCGCGCTGGCCGAGCAGATGGCGGTGCTGGGCGATCCGGACGCAGAAGCCGGAGCCGAGAACGGGCAGCCGGAGGCGACCGTCCATCAGCTGCACGGCCGCGACGACGCGGAGCAGGCGTCGCTCCCGGCCAACGTCATCGAGCTGGCCGTTCCGACCGACTGGGGGGCCGAGGCGGTCGAGACCGAGCCGCAGCCGGTCGAGACGGAGCCGCAGGCAGTCGAGACGGTCGAAGAGCCTGTCGCCGAGGAGCCGCCCGCAGAGAGCGAGGCGCTCGAGACTGTCGAGGCACATGTGGAGCTCGAGGAAGAGCCGCAGCCCGTCGAGGCACACGCGGTGCGCGAGGTAGAGCCGCAGTCGGTCGAGTCACAGGCCGAGCTGATGGAGGAGCCGCAACCGGCCGAGGTCATGCTGACGGAGCTCCACGAGGCGCTCGCCGCCGAGGTCGGATATCTGGACGAGAGCGCACCCGAGCTCGACCCGCGCACCGCCTGCGTCGCGTTCGCGCCGACGACCGACGGCTACCGGCTCGTCGCCCTCGAAGCGCAGCCGGAGCCGGGCGAGATGATCGACATCGCCGAGGTCGGCGAGTACCTCGTCCTCCGCGTCGGCTCCTCGCCGATCCCAGGCGACGATCGCCGCTGCGCGTACGTCGAGGAGCGGGTCACGGCGCCGCTTGCTGGCGCGCTCGCGTGAGCGGGCTCATCGACCCGCCCTTCTCGATCAACGGCGTACCCCGAAAGATCGCGCCCGGTCACGGGCTGAGGACCAATCCGGCCTCGACCTCGCCGTGGCAGTTCGCGCAGAGAAGCACGTTCTTGTCGATTTCGAGAAGCAACGTGGCAAGCGCAGCACCGCGACGTGACCCCAACTCGAGCCGCTTGTGATCGGGGTCAACGTGGTGAAATGCAGGCTCGCCCATGAAGAACATATGTTCGCATAGGGGCAGGATGGCCAGCCCGGTACATTGCGCGTGCCCGGGGGCGTGGCCCGAAGGTCGGGCTGCAGACTTTTAATCTGCTGGTCTGGGTTCGATTCCCAGCGCCCCCATCTCGTCGCCGGAACGTTCTTCACGTGCGCGTGCTATGCAGGACGCGTGATGCTCGAACCGGTCAGGCGCAGGCGGCGACGCTCGGGGGCGAGGACGGCCTTCTGGCTCTTCGGGCTGACGCTCGCGGCCTGTGTCGTCGCAGCCGGGGTCGCTCTGCTGTGGTGGCCGGAGCCGCGGGTCGAGACGGACGCCGAGGCGCTTGCCGACGTCATGCAGCCGGGCTACGCGGGGAGTGTCTCGAGTGTCGTGGTCAGGCGACCCGACGGCAGGATCGTCCCGATCGCCGTCCGGAACGGGCGACTGTGGCCCGAGAAGCGACTCGCCCCCGGTGAGCAGCTGACCGTCGAGCTCGAGGTTCGCCGTCCCGGCTGGGCGGGCTGGCTGGTCGGCCGTACGGCAAAGGCGAGGCTCACGATACGCACGCCGAGCGCACGCCTCCGTGGCCGCTGGCTCGAGGTCCGTTCGGGCGAGCCGCTGGTCGCGACGTTCGACGCGCCCGTGCGGACGGTTGCCCTGCGGGTGCGCGGCCACACACGGACGTTGCGTTTCGCCCGAGCGCGCACGACGGTCGATCTCGGCGTCGTGCAGGCAGGGCAGCGATCGGGAAGCATGTCGATCAGCGCCGTGCCGCGCGTCTGGGAGCGGATCCCGAAGCCGACCAGGTTGAGCTGGTTCCCGGCCCGGAACCGGGCGCAGGCGCTCGTCGAGCCCGCCCCGGGCATGGCTCTGGCTCCCGACCGCGCGATCACGCTCACCTTCTCCCGTCCGGTGCGGACGATCTTCGGGACGCGCCTGCCGACTCTCGCCCCGGCAGTCCCCGGCCGCTGGCACCTGCTCGACACCCACACCCTGAGCTTCAGGCCCGATGGCCTCGGGTACCCCTTGAGCATTCATCTCGCCGTCCAGCTCCCCGAACGCGTGGGGCTTGCACAGGCGGCCGGCGGAGGCAACATCGGAACGCTCGAGTGGGACGTGCGTCACGGGACGGTCTTGCGTCTCGAGCAACTTCTCGCGCAGGCGGGCTACCTCCCGCTTTCCTGGAGCGCGGCCAATCCGGTGACGCCTACCGCTCGACGCGAGCTCGCCGCCACCGCCGAGCCTCCGGCGGGACGATTCCACTGGCGCTACGAGAACACGCCACACGAGCTGCGTGCGCTCTGGCGAACGGGGAAGTGGAACGAGATCGTCCGCGGCGCGGTGATGATGTTCGAGGACACGCATCACCTGGACGTCGACGGCTTCGTCGGGCCCAAGGTGTGGGGCGCGTTGCTCGCCGACACCCTCGCCGGCCGCAAGCGAACCGACGGCTACAGCTACGTCTACGTCCACCGCAACGTGCCGCAATCCCTCACCCTCTGGCACAACGGGAAGATCATTCTCCGCTCACCGGGCAACACGGGCGTGCCCGCGGCACCCACGCAGCTCGGCACCTTCCCCGTCTTCGAGCACATCCCCATCGGGACGATGAGCGGCACGAATCCCGACGGCTCCCACTACCACGATCCCGGCATTCGCTACATCAGCTATTTCAACCACGGCGACGCGATCCACGCCTTCAACCGGGCGAGCTTCGGCACGCCACAGAGTCTCGGCTGCGTCGAGCTCCCGCTCGCCGCCGCCGCAAAGGTGTGGCCGTATACGCCGATCGGCGCTCTGGTCACGGTCGAGAACTGAAGCTTCGCGTGATCCGCGGATCCCCTTCGGCACTCGCACGGCTGAGCCCCGGCGAGACGGTGATCTCTCAGGCGTTGCGGGCGAGGTCGTTCGGGTAGTCGTTCAGCACGCGGGCGCCGCCGTCGGCGCAGACGACGATGTTCTCGATCCGCATGCCGAACGCTCCCGGCACGACGATCGAGGGCTCGTCGGTGAAGGTCATCCCGGCCTCGAGGGGCGTCTCGTCCTCGGGCGAGAGGAAGGGCCGCTCGTGCACGTCGAGACCGATGCCGTGCCCCATCCGGTGGCGGAAGTGCTCGCCGAGGCCCGCCTCCTCGATCGGCGCGCGGCAGGCCGCGTTCACCTCTCGCCCGAGCGCGCCCGGTCGGCACGCTGCGCGTCCGGCCTCGAATGCGGCGAGCATCGCCTCGTGCGCCTCGAGGAAGCCGGACGGCGGCTCGCCGGCGACGACGGTCCGCCCGAAGTCCGAGCAGTAGCCGTCGACGACGCCGCCGAAGTCGAAGAGCACCGCCGTCCCGTCCTCGAGGGGCGTGCGCGCCGTCGCCGCGCCGGTGTCCAGGCTCTCGGCATCCATCCCCGTGAAGATGTGGGTCGCAAACGACGGGGTCAGCGATCCGGCCGCCCGCATCTGCGCCTCCACCTCCTCTCGAAGCTCGGCCATCGTCACGCCCGGCCGGACACGCGGCGTGACCGCCGCCATCGCGGCCTCGACCGTTCGGCACGCCCGGGCCATCGCGTCGAGCTCTGCGTCCGTCTTGACCCGACGGAGCCGGTTGACGAGCGCCGAGCCGGTGCGCAGCCGTTCGAGCCCGAAGATGCGTCCGAGCTCGATCGCCGTCTCGGCCCACAGGCGGTCGCCGACCGCGACGGACGCCGCCGGGCCGAGACCCTTGGCGACGCGCTCGAAGATCGAGCGCCCGTCGTCGGTCTCGCCCACGACGACGATCTCACCCTCGGGTCGCACCGGCAGGTCGAACACGACGACCATCCGCGGCAGCACGAACACCGGCTCCGTGTCCGGCCGGAAGAACGCGCCCGCGACCCAGCCGTGTGGATAGGAGCTCTGCCCGAAGAACGGGATTCCGCGCTCGACGCCGGACAGGTACTCGAGGTCGGACGACAGGCCGAGGAAGAGCACGTCGACGCCCTCCTCCCTCATGACCTCCGAAAGTCGCCGCCGCCTCTCCGCGTAGTCGAACACTCCCCGATCCTAGGGGCGCGCGGGCATGCGCAAGTGACACAGTGTCACTTGCATGCCTCTCGCGGCTCGGCCGACGGCGCGTGCGACAATGACACGGTGATCGACGTCGAGCTCAGGCCCCGGCTGCGGGGCGTCTTCCACCAGTGGGCGTTCGTCGCCGCGGTCGCCGCCGGGATCGTGCTCGTGGTGCTCGCGGACGGACCGCGCGAGATCGTCTCGTCCTGGGTCTACTCGGCCGCCTTGGCGGCGATGTTCGGTGCGAGCGCGCTCTACCACCGCTTTCCGTGGAAGACGACGGCGCGCCGGCTGTGGGCGCGGCGCCTCGATCACTCGATGATCTTCGTCTTCATCGCCGGCACGTACACGCCGTTCGCGCTGCTCTGCTTCTCGGGGAGGACCCAGTGGCTCGTCCTGCTGATCGTGTGGGCGGGCGCCGCGCTCGGTCTCGCACTGGAGCTCGTCTGGATCGACTCACCGCGCTGGTTGAGCGCGATCGCCTATCTTGCCGTCGGCTGGGTCGGGATCCTCGCGGTGCCGCAGATGTTCTCGGGCATCGGGATTCCCGGCGCGGTGCTGATCATGGTCGGCGGCGGGCTCTACACGCTCGGCGCGGTGATCTATGCCGCGAAGTGGCCGAACCCCTTCCCGCGGACGCTCGGCTTCCACGAGATCTTCCACCTGCTCGTCGTTGCCGCGGCGGTGTCGCAGTTCGTTGCCGTCTCGCTGGTGGTGATGTAGATGGCGCGCCGGGTCGAGCTGACCGATGCCGAGTGGCGCGAGCGCCTGAGCCCCGAGCAGTACGCCGTGCTGCGCCAGCAGGCGACCGAGCGGCCGTTCACCGGGACGTACACCGACACCGAGGAGCCCGGGGTCTATCGCTGTGCCGGGTGCGGTGCGGAGCTGTTTCGCTCGGAGGCGAAGTTCCACTCCGGCTCGGGCTGGCCGAGCTTCGTCGAGCCCGCCGAGCTCGAGGCCGTCGAGGTACGGCTCGACAGGAGCCACGGGATGGTGCGCGAGGAGGTCGTCTGCGCGTCCTGCGGCGGGCATCTCGGTCACGTCTTCGACGACGGGCCGGGGCCGACCGGCAAGCGGTTCTGCATCAACTCCTGCGCGCTCGAGCTGGACGCTCCGGATGGGTCGGCTGCCGGCTGACGCGCGCCTCGGGGCGATCCGCCTCCGCGCAGGCGACGTCGAGCGGCTACGGGACTTCTACGAGACGACGATCGGCCTCGAGCTACTCGGGGGCAAGGACGACGTCGTGTCGCTCGGCGTCGACGGGACGCCGCTCGTCGAGCTCGTCGCGGGGCCTGAGGCGCCTGTGCGTCCGCCGCGGTCGACCGGCCTCTTCCATCTCGCGCTGCTCGTCCCGACCCGGGCCGACCTGGCGCGCACGCTCCGCCGGGTGACAGGCTCGGGTGCGCCGCTCTCGGGTGCGTCCGACCACCTGGTCTCGGAGGCGCTCTACCTCTCCGACCCGGAGGGGAACGGCATCGAGCTCTACCGCGACCGTCCGCGCGACGAGTGGCCGATGGCGGGCGAGTCGGTCGAGATGGCAACCCTTCCTCTCGACCTCGAGAGCCTGCTCGGAGAGCCCGGGGGAGAGGCGGCCGCCACGTCGATGCCCGACGGGACGATCCTCGGCCACGTCCATCTCCAGGTCGCAGACCTCGACGCCGCCGAGGCGTTCTGGGTCGACGCGCTCGGCCTGGACGTCACCGCGCGCGGCTATCCGGGCGCGCTCTTCACGTCGGCAGGCGGCTACCACCACCACGTCGGGCTGAACACCTGGGCCGGGGTGGGCGCGCCCTCGCCTCCGGTCGGTGCGCGGGGGCTCGTGCGGTTCGAGGTCGTGCTGCCGGACGAGACAGCGGTGGCGGAGGCGGCCGAGCGGCTCGGGCGGGTGGGCCGTGTCGACCGTCTCGACGGCATTGTCGAGGCGGCCGACACGTCCGGGAACACGGTGCTCGTTCGTCCGTCCTAGCTTCCGGTGATCGCGCCGGACCCGGTGACGTTCCTGCTGACGTCCTGCGGACTGCCGGTGTAGAGGATCGCGCCGGATCCCGACACCGACGCGTCGAGGCTCTCCGTCGCGGTGACGAAGATGCTTCCCGAGCCGCTCACATCCGCCAGCACGTTGGTCGCCACGAGCCGGGTGAGCTGCACCATTCCGGAGCCGTCGACCGTGACGTCCAGGCCTGTCGCGGTTCCGTCCCCCGTGAGCGTGCCGCTGCCGGGCAGGTTCACGTCGAAGCTCTTCGCCTCGACGCCGGTGACCACGATGTTGCCGCTGCCGGAGAGCGTCAACGCGTCGAGCGACGGGACGCCGACTTCGACACTCATCGGGCTGTTCGTCGTGAAGCTGCCGGGAGTGTTCGCGATGACGAGCTTGCCGGAGCGAACCTCGGTCGTGACGCGGTCGAGGAGGTTGTCGTCCGCCTTCACGAAGACCGACTGCTTCTCGCCGACGCGGATCACGACGTTGTTGCTTCCCGCGAGGTCGATGCCGTGGAACGCGCCGACGTCGCGGGCCTGCGTCGCGGGGACGCCGGAACCCTCGGTCGCGGAGATGGAGTCGGACGAGCCTCCTAGCACGTCCAAGTGATACAGGATCGCGACCGTCAGGCCACCGAGGAGAAAGGCCACAGTCGCGACGAGCACCCACCGCGGGCGGTGCGGCTCGCGGCCTGGGTGTGCCGATGCAGGGGCGACGGACATTGCGCCTCCCTTCCCGCGCACGCCGCGGTTCGCCGGATCGCCAGCCTCCCGCCGGCGCGGCGCGTCGTCGTGTCTGCGTCAGACATCGCCAGCATGCTCCCGTACCCGGTGGGAGACATCGTGCCCCGCACTGAGTCGCATGCGGGAAAGCCGCAGGCATCCGACCCGTGTGGGGTGCGGATCCGGCGCATGGGAGACGAGCTGCGCGGGCGGCTTTCGCCGCACGCGCGGCGCCGTGCTCGGCCTGCTGCGCGAAGACACCGATCGCGGGTCCGCGAAGACCCGGATGCGCCTGATACAGGCCGCCGCGACACTGGTCGGAGTCGAGGGAAAGGGGCTCACGATGACGTGTAGGCGTCGGGCCGCGGTTCTCGGCGCGTTCCTTCTCGCGGCGCTCTCCGTCTTCGTCGGGACGGCGCTTGCCGCGAAGACGTATCCCGACGCGATCCGCGACGTGAAGGGGGGAGCGCCGGACATCGTGTCCGTACGCGTCTCCAACTCGAACACGAAGATCACCTTCGCGTTCCGCTTTGCGGCGGCGCCGCCACTCCGAGTCAGTGCGCACGCGGGTTGGGTGGACATGCTTCTGCTCGGCATCGACGTGCCGCCGCTGGGGCCGGTGCCCGTCGCGCCCGGGGGCGATTGGAGCGGGGCCGACCTCGCGGCCGGCACGCACGGCCCCTCGGCGACGGGTGTTGTCGTGCGACTGCCGAAGACGCCCGGCGGGCGGAGCCGTCAGCTCGCGCGCTTCCCGATCGTGACCGCGGGCTCGACGCTGACGTTCTCGATCCCGCGCTCGCTCCTCGGCGGCGCCCGCTGGTTCACCTTCACGGTCGCGGCTGCGCGTGAGTCGGCAGAGGAGAGCGGCGACGGAGCCTTCGACGTCGTCCCCGCACACGGCACGCTCCGCTACGTACTGACGGCCTGACAGGCTTGCGTGAGGAGTGCCCCCAGCGGGATTCGAACCCGCGCTACCACCTTGAAAGGGTGGCGACCTGGGCCGCTAGTCGATGGGGGCGGCCGAGCGAGGATACCGGCGGCTCAGCGCTACCATCCGTGGCCGCCCGGGCGGTTAGCTCAGCTGGTAGAGCGCCTGCCTTACACGCAGGTGGCCGCAGGTTCGAGTCCTGCACCGCCCATTTGCACGCCAGTCGGCCTGCGGAAACCGCATGGAGGCTGAGGCCAGCTGTGCGTCGTTGGGCCACCATCGCGCCGACTTGCCCTTCCGGTTCCAGGTCGGCCGGCACGCCGGAACTCACCGCCGCGGGTGCGTCGTTGGGGTGACGCCGCTATCTATCGCAGGTACGAGTCCGTTCCGTCGAGCCAGTCCTGACGCGGCGGGCAGAAGATGTCCATGTCGACCGTCCGCTCGAGCGCCTCGGCCTTGTGCGGCACGCCGGAGGGAATGTGGAGGACCTCGCCGGCGTGGACGTCGATCACCTCCGACTGATCCTCACCGAGCCAGAAGCGCAACGTCCCCTCGAGGATGCAGGTGATCTGCTCGTTCTCGTGGTCGTGCAGCGGCACGATGCTGCCCTCGTCGAGGTAGAGATGCGTAACCATCATCCGCTCGGTGCTGATGAACCGCCGGTTCAGGCCCGGCTTCATCTCCGTCTTCGGCATGTCTTCCCAGCGATAGAGCGTCGCGCCGAGCTCGTTCACGCGCTGTCTCCTCTCGAGCCGGACCGCCCGCTCGGGTGAGCGCCGGTGGCTGCGTCTGTCGAATCGATCGGGTCGGCCATCGCGTTGTCGGGGAGGTCGTCGTGCGCCCGCTCCCCGTCGGTGTAGTGCTCGGGCGCCGGCCAGGGCGCCAGGATCAGCAAGAGCCGCGCCTCCTCGTGCGCGTGCACCGAATGGCTTTCGTTCGGCTCGAAGATGATCAGCGTGCCGGCGTCGCACGCCACTGCTTCTCCCGAGGCCTCGACCATCACCCGGCCGGTCACGATCTGCACGACCGCACGCTCACGGACCCGGTGGTCGCCCATCGTCTCGCCTGCCTGGAGATCGACGGCGATCGCGCGACACTCCGGCGAGCTGAACAGGACGAGGGGCATCTGTGTCTCGCTCCTCACCCGGGGAGCGTCCGGTCCCGGCTCGCGCGAGCGCCGCTTCTCGGACGAGGGCGGAAGCGACATCAGATCCCAGCGCTTCATCGTCCACAGGCTAGGCGATCGGGCTGTCCGACGCAGTGTCAACCGGTTCGGTCGCCAGGCGTGGTGTGCGTAGGATTCGCCGCCGTGAAGGCGCTCGTCGAGAGCCGCGCCGAGCCGGGGATCTGGCTCGAGGATGTCCCCGAGCCGCATTCGGCCCGTAGCTGGTAACACCAGCGCTCGAGGCAAACGGTGCTGTGATGACACGGTGATGTCTTGGTGCCTTCCTCGGTGTGAGGGGCCGCGTGTGCGCTGCGCGCCCCACCGAACGAATGAGGCCCCCGCTGGTCGCGGGGGCCTCATTCACTTGCTGATCGAACGCGGTCGCTACTCGTCGCAGTGACCCGGTCCGATCGCTCCCTCGTTGTAGGAGCCGAGCGTGCCCGCCCACGCCAGAGCGTTCGCTCGTGCGGTGGACTGCTTGCCCAACGTAGCCGCCTGGGCAGGTGTGTACGTGTTGAAGAAACCTGCCGCAGACGTGATCGCGGCATCGACAGCCGAGGTGGACGAGGCACCATTCAGCTTGTTCAACACCGCGGCCATGTACTGGTGCGCTAGCTGGTAGTACACGTTCCCGGCCGGCGCCGTCCAGAAGACCTGGTACCAGGTCTGCCCGCTCAGGAAGAACGCCGTATTGGCGCCCGCACCGCCCGGCAGCGCTGCCCACGTATCGTCGTACGGAGCAGGGCCAAGCGAGGAATGCGTCTTCCAGTAACCCTGCGTCAGCGTGCAGCCATGATCGCAGTCGACTGTGACGTGGATCGTGGTCGTCGCGCTGTTCAGCAGGACACTGTTCCAGACTTCGGCAGTGTTCGTGACATCGAATGATCCGCAGTGATACGCGGTCACGTCCCGGCTGTAGTGGAATACGGCCGAGTGGTCGAGATGCACCGCCAGCACACCGGCCTGGCTGTCCTTGATATCGACCGATTCGTGCGCGATCTCGTGCTCGGTGCACTCACGCTCCGTCACGACCACCTCGTAATCGACCGTGATCGTCTCGTCGAGCGCGAGCGTCAGACTCGTCACGGGCGCCCCATGGACGCTCGCGGTCTTGCTGATGTCCCAGCACGGATGGAGAATCTCTCCACTCGCGACCGACGGCGCACCTGCGAAGACGATCGTCGCCATCGCAGCGAGCGCCGCAAGCAGCAGCAACTTCTTGCCCACCCTCATTACTCCCCCTTGTTTCGTCTTTCGACACTAGACCGGCTTCCCCAAGATCGCCGGGTGTTCCAGATCGGCGCCGCGTCGCGTTTCCCCCTTTCTCGTCGCGGCACTGTCTGGATACATCCTAATCTTGACACGTCCGCGGTAGGAAGACAACGGGCAAGTGCAAGGAACGTCGCTCCATTACGCACAGCCGGAGGATGTCAAGGCCGACGAGCCGACAGATCGTCAGGGACGGTGGGCGCGGAACGGGCTCTTCCGTGATCCAGCAACCCACCCTGCCCAACGCGAGACCGAAGTCGCTTCGGAGGACGCCGACGAGTGTGTTCTCGAGCGCCGTCATGCCGGCGACGGGGCACAGGTCAGCGTCCCTGCCGTGAGCCGCGTCGGCGCCTCTGCGTAGGATTCGCCGCCGTGAAGGCGCTCGTCAAGAGCCGCGCCGAGCCGGGGATCTGGCTCGAGGATGTCCCCGAGCCGGAGATCGGGATCAACGACGTGCTCATCCGGGTCGGCCTGACGGGAATCTGCGGGACCGACGTCCACATCCACCGCTGGGACGCGTGGGCGCAGCGGACGATCCCGGTACCGCTCGTGATCGGCCACGAATTCGTGGGAGAGGTGGTCGAGGTCGGCGCGAACGTCACGGGCTTCGTTCCCGGCGAGCGTGTCAGCGGTGAGGGGCACGTCGTCTGCGGGCGCTGCCGCAATTGCATGGCGGGCCGTCGCCACCTGTGCGCGCATTCGATCGGTCTCGGCGTGCAGCGGCCCGGCGCGTTCGCCGAATACGTCGCGCTGCCCATGACGAACGTGTGGCACCACTGGCCGCGCGTCCCCGACGAGGTGGCCGCGATCTTCGACCCGCTCGGCAACGCGGTGCACACCGCGCTCACG
>DASTKF010000169.1:0-6331 GCA_035716065.1 Gaiella sp. | reverse complement strand
GCCCACCACTCGGGGCTCGAGCGCGCCGACACGCTCGAGGCGCTGCGCAAGCTCGACCACCAGTTCGGGCGCATCGCGCGGGCGCGCCGGTACGCGCCCCGCCCCTACGAGATCGTCGTCCTCTCCGACCACGGCCAGACGCAGGGCGCCACCTTCAAGCAGCGGAACGGCTACGGCCTGGAAGACCTCGTCACGCGCGCACTCGAGTCGGCAGACGTGACGTCGCTCGTCGGAGGCGACGAGCACGACAGCGCGGTCGGCACCGCAATCGGCGAGGCGACTGGTCGCCCCCCGAAGGAGAAGAAGCGCGCGAAGAACGACGTCTCGGGCGAGGACGTGGTCGTGCTTGCGTCCGGGAACCTCGGGCTCGTCTACCTGATGGACGAGCGACGGAGGATGACCCGGGAGGAGATCGACGCGCGCCACCCGCGGTTGCTGCCGGAGCTCACGGCGCATCCGCACGTCGGCTGGGTCCTCGTCCGCTCCGCCGACGGCCCGCTCGCCCTCGGCCCGCGCGGCACGCACCACCTCGCCGACGGGCGCGTCGAGGGTGAGGACCCCCTCGCGTCCTTCTCGCCGGGCGCAAGCCGTCACCTGCTCCGGACGGACGGCTTCTCGAACGTCGCCGATCTGATGGTCGGCTCGTTCTATGACCCGCACCTCGACGAGGGCTGCGCGTTCGAGGAGCTGATCTCATTCCACGGTGGCCTCGGCGGCCCGCAGACCGAGCCGTTCATCCTGCATCCCGGGCGGCTGCGCATGCCCGACGACGCGGTCGTCGGCGCGGAGGCGGTCAACGCGGTTCTGCGCGAGTGGCGAGCCGAGCTGAACGGCGCCGCCGAGCGACCCGCAACCATCCCGACCACCGAGGTGACCGCATGACGTCGACCGCCGCCACTCCGCCCCCCGGTCCGTCGCGGGGCCGCATCATCGCCGCGAGGGCGCTCGTCGTCCTCGGTGTTCTGCTCGTGGTCGTGAGCCTGCTGTCGAACTGGGTCAAGCGCGAGGCGCTCGACAAGTCGACGTTCCGCTCGACATCGCAGGAGCTGATCGCGCACCCCGCGATCCAGCAGCAGCTCGCACAGACGATGGTCGAGCAGCTGTACGCCAACGTCGACGTGTCGCAGCAGCTCGAGCAGAAGCTGCCGCCGAACCTCCAGGCGCTTGCCGGGCCGATCTCGGGTCTCTCGCGCGAGCTCATCGACCGCGCCGCCAACGAGCTGCTCCAGCGCCCGCGCGTCCAGACCGCCTTTGTCACGGCGGCGTCACTCTCCCAGTCGCAGGTTGTCAACGTGCTCGAAGGCAATACGTCGCGGCTCCAAACGACGGGCGGCGACGTCGTGCTCGACCTCCGCCCGCTCGTGGTGCGGCTCGGCGACCGCTTCGGCTTCCTCGGCAACGTGTCCCAGCAGCTGCCGCCGGACGCGGGCCGCATCGTCATCCTCCAGTCCGACGAGCTCGACACGGCGCAGAACCTCACGCAGATCCTGAAGGACGTCGCCGACTGGATCTGGATCCCCGCGCTCCTCGCGTGGGCCGCCGCGCTCTGGCTCGTGCGCGGTCGGCGGCGCAAGGAGATCCGGGCAATCGGGATCGGGCTCATCGTCGGTGGCATCGCGATCCTGGTGATCCGCAGGGTCGCGGGCGGCTACCTCGTCGACAACCTCACCGCCTCCGACACCGTCCGTCCCGCCGTCCGCGCCTTCTGGACGATCCTCTCGGACGGTCTCGCCGCGGCCGCATGGGTCGTCATCCTGCTCGGCGTGATCGGGACGCTCGGCGCGTGGCTCACGGGCGAGGGCGCTCGCGCCGTCTCGGCACGGCGCTGGCTCGGTCCGTGGATGCGGAACACCGGCGCGGCCTGGGCGGTCTTCGCCGTCGTGCTCCTGCTCCTCGTCTGGGCGCTCCCGCTGGACCGGTTCCTGATCGCGGCGATCTTCGTCGTCCTCGGCGCAGCCGGGTTCGAGATCGCACGGCGCCAGATCGTGCGGGAGTACGAGGCGGAGGGCTCTCCGGAGCGCCGGCCGCTCTCGGTGCCGTGGGGCAAGGAGAAGCCCCCGGCGACGGAGGGCAGCGTCGACGAGCTCGAGCGGCTCGCAAAGCTGCGCTCGGAGGATCTCCTCACCGAGGAGGAGTACGCGGCCGCGAAGGGCCGGCTGCTCCCGCGTGCGGGCGCGTGAGCCGCCGGGTCAGATCTCCAGCGCCTCGCCGGGCGAGAGGACGCGCACGTCGACCTCGGGCGCCAGCCGGGCCGCCGCAGCGCTGAACGCCGCCTGCGGCTCCGTGAGGTACGCGGGCACCGCGCGCAGCCCCAGGTAGAGCGGCGCGTACGTCCCCCAGTGGATCGGGACGGCGGTCGCCGGGTGCAGGAGCGCAATCGCCTCGGCCGCCCCTTCGGGGTCGAGGTGCTCTCCCCGGCCGAGGTTGGGGCCCCAGCCCCAGATCGGGATGAGCGCGAGGTCGAGGTCTGGCACGAGGCCGTCCATTTCCGGGAAGAGGTCGGTGTCGCCGGCGAAGTAGACGCGGCGCGAGCCGAGCACCGCGTAGCCGACGGCGTGCGCTCGGGCCGGGTAGGGCGGACGCGAGCCGTCGTGCGCGGCGAACGTCGCCTCCACCCGCACCGTGCCGATCTGGAGTCCCTCTCCGACAGCGAGCTCGTGGACGTCCCGGAATCCCTGCCGCTGCAGGAACGAGCCGAGCCCTCGAGGGACGACGAGCGGCGTCTTGCGTCCGAGTCGTTGCAGCGACCCGAGGTCGAGATGGTCGTGGTGGGCGTGCGAGAGGAGCACCGCGTCGATGCCCCGGGTGGCCTCGGGGTGGACCGGCACGCGCCGTCGCAGGTGGGCCGCGAGCACGCGCAGCATCGGATCGGTGAGCAGGCGCACCCCGTCGAGCGAGATCAAGACCGTGGAGTGGCCGATCCACCGGATGCTCGCGCGAGCGGTGCCGGGTGCGTCGTCCACGGGCCGATCGTAGGCGCCCGTACGATTCTCAGGTGACTCACAGGACACGCACGGCCACTCTCAGCCGCTTCACAGCAACCGGGGGCACGGTACCGGTATGAGCGGGATCAGGGAGAGCACGAACGGGGGCGGGAAGATCCTCGTGGTGGACGACGAGACGTCGATCGTCGACGCCGTCGCGACCGCGCTCCGCTACGAGGGCTTCGAGGTCGAGGAGGCCTCGACGGGCCGGGAGGCGCTCTCGGCCGTGACGCGGTTCGACCCGGACCTGATCGTGCTCGACTGGATGCTGCCGGACATCGACGGGATCGAGGTCGGGCGGCGGCTGCGGGAGCAGGGCCGGCGGAACGCGATCCTGTTCCTGACCGCCAAGGACGCCGTGGAGAACAAGGTCGAGGCGCTCCGCGCCGGCGGCGACGACTACGTGACGAAGCCGTTCAGCCTCGCCGAGGTCGTCGCGCGCGTGCAGGCGATCCTGCGGCGAACCGGCGGCGACCTTCCGGGCGACGTTCTCCGCTACGCCGACCTGACGCTCGACGAGAGCCGCCACGAGGTCTTCCGCGGCGACACGCAGCTACAGCTCACCGCGACCGAGTTCGCGCTACTCCGGTTCTTCCTCTTGAACCCGCGCCGGGTGCTCTCGAAGGGCCAGATCCTGCAGAACGTCTGGCGCTACGACTTTCGCGGCAACTCCAACGTCGTCGAGACGTACGTGAGCTACCTGCGGCGCAAGCTCGACGCCACGGGGCCACCGTTGCTCAAGACGGTGCGGCAGGCGGGCTACATGCTCGAAGAGGCCTAGATGAGCAAGCGCCTGTCGCTCCGCGCGCGGCTCCTGCTGGCGGTCGTCGTGCTGGCGGCGATCGGGCTCGTCGCCGCGAACGTCGCGACGTACTCGACCCTGAGCTCGTACCTGCTGGACCGCACCGACTCGACGCTCGATCAGACGGCCGAGACGCTGCGGCGTCCCGGACCGGGCGGCGGCATCCGCTCGGCGCCGCCCGGCACGTTCGTGCAGGTGCGGTCGCTCGACGGCGACACGGTGGTCGCCACGTTCTCGGGGGCGACGCTGCCCGGGGCGAGCGTCCCCGCGCCGAAGCTCCCCGGCACCGTGAAGCCGCCCGCCCTGAACCGCTCGCAGGAGGCCGTTCGGTACTTCACCGTCGGGGGCGCGCACGGCGGGCCGGAGTACCGAGTGCGGGCGTCGATCGCGCAGGCCGACGAGGCGATGCTCCTCGTCGCCTCGTCCCTCCGGGACGTGAACTCGACACTCCACCGGCTCCTCGCGATCGAGCTCGTCGTCACGGCGCTCGTGCTCGCCGCGATCGCCGGCCTCGGCCTCTGGCTCGTCCGGCTCGGCCTGCGCCCGCTCGACGCGATCGGCGAGACCGCGTCCGCGATCGCCGCGGGTGACCTCTCGCGCAGGGTCGAGCGCGCCGAGGAGCGCACGGAGGTGGGCCGGCTCGGCCTGGCCCTCAACTCGATGCTGGCGCGGATCGAGTCGTCGTTCCGGGCGCAGGAGGCGTCGGAGCGCAAGCTCCGGCGTTTCGTCGCGGACGCGTCACACGAGCTGCGGACGCCGCTGTCGGCCGTCCGCGCGTACTCGGAGCTGTACGACCGCGGCGCGGCGGAGCGGCCGGACGACCTCGAGCGCTCGATGCAGGGGATCAGCCGGGAGTCCGAGCGGATGAGCGTCCTCGTGGAGGATCTCCTCCTGCTCGCGCGCCTCGACGACGGTCGGCCGCTCGAGCGAGAGCCGGTCGAGCTGGACGAGGTCGTGGGCGAGGCGGTCGAGACGGCGCAGGCCGTCGACCCCGAGCGCGCGATCGAGCTCCACGCCGAGCCCGCGACCGTGCTCGGCGATCGCGTCCGGCTGCGTCAGATCGTCGACAACCTGCTTGCGAACGTTCGCGCCCACACGCCGGCCGGGACGCCGGCATCCGTCTCGGTCAGGCGGAAGAACGGGAGCGCCGAGATCGCGGTCACGGATGCGGGGCCGGGCCTCGACGAGGAACACCTCGAGCACCTCTTCGAACGCTTCTACCGCGCCGACGCTTCCCGCTCCCGGGCAAGCGGCGGGGTCGGGCTCGGCCTCGCGATCGTCGCCGCCGTCGCCGAGGCCCACGGCGGCACCGCCTCGGCGTCGTCGCGGCCGGGCGAGGGGACGACCGTCGCCATCGCGCTTCCGCTCGCCCGCGACGCGGGCTGAGCGCCACAGCCGATTCACAGGCGGCTCACAGAGGCTGCCGATGCCCGGGTGGTGTCATGGAAAGAGACACCTCCGCGAAAGGACACACATGAAGCGCACCTTCACCAAGATCTCCGCCGGCGCCGCCGCCCTCGTCATCGCGGCCGGCACGGGCGCCGCGACCTACGCCGTGCTCGACGACGGCGGCACGACCGCAGTCGCGCCTTCCTCGAGCTCCGGCACCGCGCAGACCGTCAAGGACGGCGCGCTGACGATCGGCCAGATCTACGACCGGACGAATGCGTCCGTGGTCGAGATCACCGTCACGACGCAGGCGCCGGCCGACGGCCCGATGGGCTCGGGCACGGCGCAGGCGCAAGGCTCCGGCTTCGTCTACGACTCGAGCGGCCACGTGATCACGAACGCCCACGTCGTCGACGGTGCCCAGTCGGCGAAGGTTCGCTTCGCGGACGGCAAGTCCTACGACGCGACCGTGGTCGGCGTCGATGCCTCGACCGACCTCGCCGTGCTGAAGGTCGAGGCGCCCTCGTCGGCGCTACATCCGCTCGAGCTGGCCGACTCCTCGCAGGCCGCGGTCGGCGACGTCGTCGTCGCGATCGGCAGCCCGTTCGGGCTCGAGAACAGCGTCACCGCCGGCATCGTCAGCGCGCTCGGCCGCTCGATGAAGGCGCCGAACGGCTACACGATCACCGGGTCGATCCAGACCGACGCCGCGATCAACCACGGCAACTCGGGCGGCCCGCTGCTCGACCTCGACGGCAAAGTCGTGGGCGTCAACGCGCAGATCGAGAGCGAGTCGGGCGGCAACGACGGCGTGGGCTTCGCCATCCCGTCGAGCACCGTGAAGTCGATCGTCACGCAGATCCTCGAGGACGGCTCCGTGCAGCACGCGTACCTCGGCGTCTCCGTGACGGCCGCCGCCGACGGCACCCCGGGCGCGCAGCTCGCCGACGTGCGAAGCGGGACGCCGGCCGCCGAGGCGGGCCTGCAGGCGGGAGACGTTCTCACCGCGGTCGATGGAGACGCGGTCTCGTCGGCCGCCGCGCTCCAGTCGGCGATCGACGCGAAGAAGCCGGGCGACCGCGTGATCCTCGACTATCTCCGCGACGGAGCGCACCGCACCGTCACGGTGACCCTGGGCACGAGGCCGTCCTGACCG
>DASTKF010000168.1:0-5374 GCA_035716065.1 Gaiella sp. | reverse complement strand
CGCATCGCGAGGTGCTCGGCGTTGATGATCGGCGACCACCAGCGCGCGTCCCACTCGGCCTCGCGCGGCTCGACGCCGTAGCGCTCGACGAGCGGCGCGTTGGCCTCGTACCACTGCGGTCGCTCCCAACCGGCGGCCTCGTAGAAGACGGCGCCGAGCTCCTTCTCCCGCTCGTGCATCGGCGAAAGCCGCAGGCTCCGGTCGGATGCCCACTGCTCGGCCGGGTGGACAATCCCGTAGGTCTTCGGGAACGCCTCGAAGGTGCGTGCCTTGACGTGGGCGCGCGTCTTCTGGTGCTCGTGGAAGCGGCTGACGTCGGAGGAGTGCAAGTCGATGTGCGACTCGCCGTGCACCATCCACTCCGCGAGCGACTTCCCCACGCCCGGGCCCTCCTTGACCCACACCGCGGCGGCCGACCACAGCCCTTTCACCTCGGGCGTCTCGCCGAGGATCGGCATCCCGTCGGGTGTCAGCGAGATGAGGCCGTTGATCGCGTACTTCACTCCGACCGACTCGTCGCCGACGATCTCCGGCATCAGGTCGAGCGCGTCGGCGAGCTGGGGATCGAAGTCCGCCTGCGTGAACGGGAACTCGGTCGGCGAGAGCGCCGCGGCCTCGATCGAGGGGATCTCCTCGGGGTCGTGGACGATCGAGCGGTGCGCGTACGAGCCGATCTCGAGACCCGTTCCGTCCTGCCGCTCGTACATGAACACGTCCATGTCGCGGACGATCGGGAACTCGATCGCGCTCGAGCTCGTCTCGAAGCGCGGCACGGGCCCGATGTCGATCATCTGGTGCACCATCGGCGTGAGCGGGATGTGCGCGCCCGCCATCCGGGCGAGGAGCGGGCTCCAGACGCCGCAGGCAATTACGACCGTCTCCGCCTCGATCGTCCCGCGCGAGGTGTGGATGCGTCGGATGCGGCCGCGCTCGACGTCCATCGCGGAGACCTCGGTGTTGGGCAGCACCGTGAGCGCGCCGGACTCGATCGCGCTTTCGCGCATCAGCGTCCCGGCCCGGAGCGAGTCGACGACCGACACCGTCGGGCAGTGGAACCCTCCGAGCAGGATCGACTCGTCGATGTAGGGGACGAGCTCCTTGATCTCTGCCGGCGTCACCAGCCGCGCCGAGTCGACGCCCCAGGACTTCGCGGACGCCATCCGGCGCCGTAGCTCCTCCATCCGCTCCTCGCTCCGCGCGACCTCGATCCCGCCGCACTCCGTGTTGACGCCCAGCTCGACGTACTGCCGCTGCGACTCCAGCGTGAGCTGCGTCATCTCCTTCGAGTGGTCGACCGGGAAGATGAAGTTCGACGCATGCCCCGTCGAGCCGCCCGGGTTCGGTAGCGGCCCCTTGTCGAGCAGGACGATGTCCTCCCAGCCGAGTCGGGAGAGGTGATACGCGAGGCTGTTGCCGACGATGCCGCAGCCGATGACGACGGCGCGGGCGGAGGACGGTGCGTCACTCATTGTGGGAGCGTCTCCATCTGGTGATATATCAGTCTGCGGCGGAAGTTACACGACTTCGGTCCGACGCGCCCCGGGGGCACCACGCCGGGGAGAGTGGCACGGGGAGTGGCACGAAGTGGCGCGAAGTTGGCACGAAACCGGCACGAACCCGTCACGCATGCGCCGATAGCCTCGGTCTCCCCGTGGGTGGGTGGGGGTTTGGGATGGGACCAGAACTGCATCTGCGCAGCTCTACCCTCAGAGCACGGCCCGGATCGCGCGCTCGAAGCTCACGACGTGGGCCCGCATGACCTCCGCGGCACGGTCGGCGTCGCCGTCGCGGATTGCCTGCAGGATCGCGTGGTGCTCCGCGATCGCCTCGTCGAGGGCGACGCGGTCGAGCGCGAGGAACCAGATGCGCAGCGCGAGCACGTAGTACTGCTCGAGCGTCGCCTGGAGGAACGGGTTGTGGGCGCAGCGGGCGACGTGGCGGTGGGTCCGCTCGTCGAGATCGATGAGGCGCCGCTCGTTCCTGCTCGCGAGCGGATCTCCGCCAAGCGGAGTTCCGCCGCTCGAGTCCCGCCTCTGGCGGGGTAGATCCCTGAAGGCCGCCGCCTGCGGCGTCAGGCGTGCGCGGCCGCTGGCGGCGTCTGCGGCAGCCGTCGTCGTGCTCCGGGCGAGTTCCTCGAGCAGCGCCGCGGTCTCCTCGAGGTCGGTCTCGTTGCGCCGCTCGGCAGCCAGCCGGGCCGCCTCGGTCTCGAGCACGAGGCGCACCTCCGACAGGCCGGCGATGTCCCCCACGTCGACGCCCGAGACGAACATCCCACGGCGGGGAAACACGTCGACCAGCTGCTCGCGGGCGAGATCACGGAGCGCCTCGCGCACCGGCGTCCGCCCGAGGCCGAGCCTTCCCATCAGCTCGCGCTCGTTCACGACCGAGCCGGGCGCGAGGTCGAGCGTGACGATCCACTCGCGGATCGCGTAGTACGCCTGGTCGGCGAGCGACTGCTCGTCCGGAAGGCGGGGCCGGTTGATGTGGAGCGTCGGCGTGCTCATCGCGCAGGCGAGCCCGTGTCCTGCCCGCACCCGGAGGCGGGCAGGACACGAGGCAGCGCTACCTCACTTGCCGAGCCAGGCCTTCACCTTGCCGGGGTTGGCCTTGACCCACTGTTCGGCCGCCTTCTCCGGGTCCATGTGCTTGCCGGCGATCAGGTTCGCGACGTAGTTCTGGTCGTTCGCCGACCACTTCCAGCGCTTGATCACGCCGACGGCCGGGGAGCCAGACTTCGCGAACTTCGAGGTGATCACCTTCTCGATGATCGTCTGCCCGTACGCGCACCGGTAGATCGACCAGTTGCTGCCGAGCTTCGGGTTGTACGAGTCGACGCACTTCTTGCTCCGCGCCGGGAGCTTGATCTCGGACAGCTGGTACGCCGTGTTCAGGTACTGCGGCGTGTACCAGTAGAAGAGGATCGGCTTCTTCTGCTTGTACGCCTGGCTCCAGCGGGCGACCTGCGCCGGCTCCGCGCCGACGGACACGAATTTGAGGTTCAGGCCGAGCTGCTTGATCAGCTGCTGGTCCTTCTGGACGTACGACGGGTCGCCGCCGAGGAACATCCCCTGCGATCCCGACTCCGGGCTCTTGAAGATGCTCTCCTTCCCCTTCAGCCCCTGCCACGTCTTGAGCTGCGGATACTGCTTCATCAGGTAGCTCGGGACGAACCAGCCGATGTGGCCGATCACGCCGTTCGAGCCGAGGTCGATGAGCTGTCCGCTCTTGACGTACTTCTGGTTGACCTTGAGCTGGATGTTGTTCCAGTCCTCGAGCAGGACGTCGACCTTGCCGTCCGCCATCGCCTGGAAGAGCGGCGTGCTCTCCGGGAGCTTTTCGATGTTGACCTTGCACCCGAGGTTCTTCTCGAGGACGTACTTGACGACGTAGACGTTGGCCGTCGCACCGGCCCACGCGTTCTCGTCCAGCGTCACCGTGCCGCAGCTCTTCGCGGTGCTGCGGCCGAACGCGCTCGCGGAGACCCCCAGCGCGCCCACGACGACCAGTGCGAGCGCTAGGAGCGCGAGGCGCACCGGCCGTGTTCCTGACTTCGACATCCGACCTCCTTCGTGCTTCGTGTGGATCGAAGGCGACGCCGCCTTCTCGCGGCCCACCGACTGTGACGTCACGGCCCTTCCTCGAGTTGCGCGCGACGTGCGCCCCGGGTGACACGGTCGAGCGCGATCCCGAGCGCGAGGATCGCAACCGATGCGAGGACGCCAAGCCCGAAGTCGGAGCGCGCGAGACCCTGCGCGACCTCGTAGCCGAGACCCGGCGAGCCCACGAGCCCGCCGATGACGACGACGGCAAGCACCATGATGATCCCCTGGTTGACGCCGAGCATGATCGCGTCCTGGGCGAGCGGGACCTTGACCTTGCGCAGGACCTGGCTGCGCGTCGCACCGAACGACTCGGCTGCCTCGACGGTGTTCGCCTCGACGTTGCGGACCCCGTTCTCGACGAGGCGCGCGACGACGGGAAACGCGTACAGCACGCCGGCGATCACGCCCGGGACGACGGACACGGGCATCAGGTAGATCAACGGGATCAGGTAGACGAGCTGCGGCAGCGTCTGCAGCACGTCGTTGATCGGCCGCAGGATCCGTGAGAACGTCCTGCTCTCGGCGGCCCAGACGCCGAGCCCGAGGCCGATCACGACCGTGAGCACGGTCGCGACCAGCACCTGCGACGCCGTGTCCATCGCCGACGCCCACTCGCCGATCACCCCGATCACCGCGAGCATCACGAACGTCGTGATCGCCGAGCGCCGTCCGCTCACCGCGAGCGAGATGAGCGTGATCCCGAGCAGCGTCACGGGCCACGGCGTCTCGACGAGGAAGTTCCTGAAGGGCACGAGCCCGTACTGGACGATGTGGTCGCCGATCCAGCTCGTCACGCGGAACAGCGCCGTGTCCGGGTTCTGCACGTAGTCGAGCACGGACTGGATCCGTGCGAGAAGCCAATCGCGCGCGGTCGTGCGCGAGTAGTCGGCGCCGACGCCGAGGAGCCGCGAGACGGTCACTACCGCGACGACGGCGACTCCCGTGGCGACCGAGGCGAGACGCAGCTTCCGGCGACGCTCGTCGGTCAGATGACGGCGGGCGGGGTTCGTCCGCTCGGCGACCGACTCCGTCACCCGGTCGAGCGCCATCGCCATGACGACGATCACGAGGCCTGCGAGCAGCGCCAGGGCGGGGTACGAGTTGAGGCCGCTCGTCACCACGTCGCCGAGGCCCTTGCCGCCGATGAGCCCGGCGATCACGACCATCGAGAGCGCGAACAGGATGGTCTGGTTGACGGAGAGGAGCAGCATCCGGCGGGCCAGCGGCAGGCGCACCTTCGCGAGCGTCTGCGCCGGGGTCGAGCCCATCGCGAGCGCGGCCTCGACGGTGTTCGCAGGCACGCCGCGGATCCCGAGGGCCGTGATCCGGATCGCGGGCGGAATCGCGTAGATCATCGTCGTGATCACGGCCGCGCCCGGCCCGACCGAGAAGAGGATCACGACCGGCATCAGGTAGGCGAACGCCGGGATGATCTGCATCGCGTCGAGCACGGGCGTCACCGCGCGCTCGAAGCGAGTCGAGAGCCCGGCGAAGACGCCGAGCGGGATCCCGACGAGGAGCGAGAGGCCGACCGCGGCGAGCATGAGGGCGAGGGTCTGCATGCTCTCGAGCCAGAGCCCGGACGCGGCGAACATGACGAAGGCCGCGAGCGCCCAGATCGAGGCGCGGACGCCGCCGAAGCGCAGCGACACGAGGACGCCGGCAACCGACACGCCGACCCAGGTCATCCAGCCGAGGAAGCTCGTGAACCAGGTGACGAGGCTGTCGAGGAATTCTGCGAAGCCGTTGAACGCGCGGATGACGAAGCTCGG
>DASTKF010000167.1:0-4053 GCA_035716065.1 Gaiella sp. | reverse complement strand
TACGTGCGCTTCACGACGTAGGGGAGCCCTTCGCTTGAACGTTGCCCGCACCTCGGGGCGCGGCGGAGCGCGGAGTATAGACGAGCTTTGCGAGGCTCCGGTTATCCACAACGCGAGCGGATGGCGACCGGTTCGAAATGGCTGCTCACGGGGGGCGAGCGTCGTCCGGACGGGCGTGGCCAGGACGCTTGTCCACAGCTGTGGAGATCTGTGTGGAGATGGAAAAAAGCCCTGTAAATCACGTTCTTTTCAGAGATGGGGGTTGCGCATTCGAGTCTCGGACGCGGCCTCGCGACGGTGGTATGCTCGCCGCGCCTCCGTCCCCCGGAAGGAGTACCGAGCAGCGCGTGGACAACCCCGTCGAGCCGACCGCACAGCAACTCTGGAACGACGTCTCCCGACGGCTCCGGGACACCCTCAACGAGTCGACCTACGTGATGTGGTTCGCCTCGGCGCAGCCCGTCGCCCTCCGTGAGGACACGTTCGTGCTCACCGTCCCGAACCAGTTCTCGCGCACCTGGATCACGAGCAACTTCCTCGGACTCCTCCAGAGCGCCGTGCGGGACACGCTCGGGCGCGAGATGCAGGTGACGCTCGAGGTGGTCGAGGCCGCCGGCGAGGCGGACGGGCCGGTCGCGACGACGCCGGCGACAGCCGTGGGCGACGGTCAGCCCGGATCGAACCCGAAGTACACGTTCGACAACTTCGTCATCGGGTCGTCGAACCGGTTCGCGCACGCGGCGGCGCTGGCCGTCGCCGAAGCGCCGGCGCAGGCCTACAACCCGCTCTTCATCTACGGCAGCACGGGTCTGGGGAAGACGCACCTGCTGCAGGCGATCGGCGCCTATGTCAGCGATCACGCCCACGGCCTCACGACGCGGTACGTGACGAGCGAGACGTTCACGAACGACTTCATCAACTCGCTGCGCGACAAGCGGATCGAGGGGTTCAAGCACCGCTACCGCGCGTACGACGTGCTGCTCATCGACGACATCCAGTTCCTCGAGGGCAAGGAGCGGATCCAGGAGGAGTTCTTCCACACCTTCAACTCGCTCTACGAGGCAGGCCGGCAGATCGTGATCTCGTCGGATCGGCCGCCGAAGGAGATCGCCACCCTGGAAGACCGGCTGCGCTCCCGGTTCGAGTGGGGGCTGATCACCGACATCCAGCCTCCGGATCTCGAGACGCGCATCGCGATCCTCCGCAAGAAGGTCACGACCGACGGGATCGCCGTCACCGACCCGGAGGTGCTGACGTTCATCGCCGGACGGGTCACGACGAACATCCGTGAGCTCGAGGGCGCGCTCACGCGGGTCGTCGCCTTCTCGTCCCTGACGGCGCTGCCGCTCGACGTCGAGCTCGCCGAACAGGTGCTGCGCGACCTCTTCCCGCCGAGCGGTGACCTCCCCGACGTCACTATCGGACGGATCCAGGAAGCGGTCTGCGAGCGGTTCTCGCTGACCGTGCAGGAGCTCGTCAGCCCTCGCCGCTCGCAGGCGGTGGCCTATCCTCGACAGGTTGCGATGTACCTGTCCCGCGAGCTCACCGACGCGTCGCTCCCGAAGATCGGAACCGAGTTCGGCGGTCGCGACCACACGACGGTGATGCACGCGAACGCCAAGATCACGCGCATGATCAAGGAGGACAGGGCTGTGTACAACCTCGTGCAGGACCTCACGGCCCGGATCAAGCATCGTGGATAGATCGGCGCGAGCGGGCCGGCGGTCTTGCCGGGCTGGGGGTCCGGTGGACATCCGGTCGTCCGGGACCCACCGCCCGATCCCGCATGACCACTGCGTTTGGCTCCGTCTTCCCCGTCGTCCACACTCCCTATGACTACGACGAAAGGTTTAAGAGAGAAATGATGGAAACGGACATCGCCGTGGGCTCGGGGATTCGCGTCGTCGTCGATCGTGACGCACTGGCCAGCCGGCTCGCCCTGGTTGCGAGAGCGTCGTCGGCGCGAGGCGCCGTCCAGGTGCTCGGCGGCATCCTGCTCCGGGCGCGGGACGGCTTGCTCGAGGTCGAGGCGACGGACATGGAGCTCTCGCTCCGCACCACGGTTCCGGCGACCGTCGAGGACGAGGGCGCGATCGTCGTCCCGGCGAAGCTCCTCGGCGACGTTGTCCGGCTGCTGCCGGCGAGCGAGGTGACGATCGCCCACAAGCCCGAGGACGGCGTCGCGACGATCGAGGCGGGCTCGTACGCGGGACGGATGAACGTCTTCGCGGCCGAGGACTTCCCAAAGCTGCCCACGATCGACGTGCCGCTGCACGAGATCGAAGCCTCCTCACTGCTCGACACGGTGCAGCGGGTCTCGCGCGCCGCGTCCCGTGACGAGTCTCGCCCGGTGCTTACGGGGATCCTCGTCCGGTTCGAGGGGTCGAAGCTGACCATGGCGGCGACCGACTCGTACCGGATGGCGGTCAAGGAGACCGAGCTCGAGACCGCAGGCCCGGAGCTCGAGGCGATCATCCCGGCGAGGGCACTCGACGAGCTCGGCCGGGTCGCGGCGGGGGCGGAGACGGTGCAGCTCGGCGTGAACGAGAACCACGTGATCTTCGGCGCCGGAGACGCATGGCTCACGACCCGCAGGATCGACGGGCAGTTCCCGAACGTGGCGCAGCTGAAGCCGGAAACCTTCGACGTCGAGCTCGAGGTGAACCGCGCGGAGGTGCTCGAGGTCGTCCGCCGTGCCGCGGTGATGGCGCAGCGCAACACGCCGCTGCGGCTCCGCTTCGCGGAGGGCGAGCTGACGATCTCCGCGCAGAGCCAGGACGTCGGTGAGACGCGCGAGTCGCTCGCCGTCGCCTACGCGGGAGAGCCGCTCGAGATCGGGTTCAACGCGGAGTTCCTCCGCGAGGGGCTCGAGTCCGTGACGTCCGACGGCGTCCAGCTGAAGCTCATCAACCCGCTTCGGCCCGGGCTCCTGAGCGCCGACGGCGACGCGTTCTGGTATCTGATCATGCCGATCCGGCTCGCGGGCTAGAGGAGGCTCACGATCTGATCGTGGAGCAGGTTGCGCTCCGCGACGTGCGCTCGTATCCGCGCCTCGAGCTCGAGCTCGAGGCCGGGCTCGTCCTCGTCACGGGCCGAAACGGCGCCGGCAAGACGAACCTGCTCGAGGCGGTTCACCTCGCGACGCAGGGGCTCTCGTTCCGGACGCGTCAGGACAGCCAGATCGTCCGACGGGGCGCGGACGAGGCTCTCGCGCGCGTCTCCGGCAGCCGCGGCGCGGTCGCGGTCGCGTCGGAGGTCAGAATCTCCACACGTGAGCCGAAGCGGATCCGGTGGAACGGCGCCGCCCTCGCGTCGGCGGAAGAGCTGCGCTCCCGTCTGCACGCTCTCGCCTTCACGCCGGACAGGCTTGCGGTGGTCAAGGGCGGCCCCGCGACCCGACGCGCCTACTTCGACCGCGTGCTCGCGCGAACGCTCCCGGCTCGTGCGGACGTGCCGACCGCCTATGCGGCCGCGCTCGGGCAGCGCAATGCCGCCCTGCGCCGTGTGGCGGCAGGCATGTCCGACGCCTCGGCACTCGAGCCGTGGACGAGCCAGGTCGCGGCGCTCGCGGCACAGCTCGTCGACGCGCGGAGCCGGGTGCTCGAGCTTCTGGCGCCGGCGTTCGCCGAGCGCGCGGAAGAGCTCGGGCTCGAATCCGCGTCGCTCGGCTACGACGCCGACCCACCGTCCCGCACGGCGCTCGACGAGCGCCTGTCGCGCGACCTCGAGCGCGGCACCACGGGGCTGGGGCCGCACCTCGACGAGATCCGCATCCTCGCCGGCGACCGCGACCTCCGTACGTATGGCTCGCAGGGCGAGCAGCGGATGGCCGTGCTGTCGCTCCTGCTCGCCGAGTCCGAGGTGCTGGCCGACCAGGTCGGCGTGCCGCCGCTGCTCCTCCTCGACGACGCCCTGTCGGAGCTCGACGCCGACCGCCGCCGCGTCCTCAGCGACCGCCTCGGCGCGAGCGGCCAGACACTCGTGACGGCAACCGGCCCGGAGGCGCTTCCGCTCGCGCCGGCGCAGCTCCTGGTCGTCACTCCCGGCTCGGTC
>DASTKF010000166.1:0-4092 GCA_035716065.1 Gaiella sp. | reverse complement strand
TGCTCGCGGAGCAACGGGTCGCGCGCGAGCGTTCGCAGACGCTCGGTGATCCGTGCTCGGCCCTCCCGAAGCTCTTTCCGCAGGCGCCGAAGCGCAGGCGAGGCGCCGTCTCGCAGGTCCGAGCCGTCGTCCTCCACCGCGCGCGCAATCGCCTCCGAGACGCGTACGAGCGCGGGATCGACACCCGCCGCCAGCTCCTCGAGCCCGGGAGCGTCACCCGCCGTCTCGATCGCCGCACGCGCGGCGGTCGCCGCAACGATCGACGTCGCGACCGAGCGCAACGCTGACGTATCGAGCACGCTCCCGCGTGCGGCTACCGCGGCCGCGTGCCGCACGTCGCGGACGTCCGCCACGTCGGGCTCGTCCGACCGCTCGAAGAGCTCGATCGCCTCGCGCGTCAGCGATTGGAGGCGGTCGACCTCGTCCGGGTCGGCCGAAGGCACGAGCGCGTGGGAGCGATCCTTCCCCGGCTCGCTCGCCGCCTCGGCGGCGAGGCGGTCGAGGATCGCGGGCAGCTCCAGAAGCTCCAGCGCCCGCGGATCCATCGGGCCAGTGTAGGGAGGCTCAGCCCCGCGACGGCTCGGGCGCGGGGGTTCTGGAGCCGATCGCCCCGCCGAGCGCGTCGGCCGCCTGCGTCAGGGCGCGCCGTCCGTCCGACAGGAACGCGCCCAACGAGAAGAACCCGTGGATCATCCCGTCGTACCGGGTCGTCTCGGCCGCGACGCCCACCGCGCGGAGCCGCTCGGCGTACGCCTCGCCCTCGTCGCGCAGCGGATCGAGCTCGGCGGTGATGACGAGTGTTCGAGGCGATGCTGCAAATGCCGAGTCGTCGGCGAGCAGCGGCGAGACCCGCGGGTCGCTCGGCGCGCCCTCTGCGCCCGAGAGGTAGTGCTCGAGAAACCAGCGCATGTTTTCTCTCGTGAGCCCGAACCCCTCGGCGAGCTCCTCGTACGAGGTCGTCCCGCCCCGCACGTCGGTGACCGGGTAGACGAGGAGCTGGAACCGGAACGGGAACCGCCCACTCTGTGTGACGACGGCGGCGAGGTTCGCGCCCGCGGAGTCCCCGCCGATCGCGAGCCGGTCCGGGTCGCATCCGAGCGAGGGCGCGCTCTCGTGTATCCAGGTGGAGACCGCGAATGCGTCGTCGAGCCCCGCGGGAAACGGATGCTCCGGCGCGAGCCGATAGTCGACCGAGAGGACGGCGCAGCCGCTCTCGGCGGCGAGCGCGCGCGCGACGTGGTCGTGTGTCTCGATGCTGCCGAGCACCCAACCGCCGCCGTGGAAGTACGCCAACAGGCCGAGCGGCACGTCCGTGCTCGGCCGGTAGAGCCGCGTGGCGATCCCGTCCGCGTCGACGTCGCGGACCTCGGCCAGCGCGATGGTGGGCGGCTGGATGCGGGATGCACGCAGTGCGCGCACCGCCTCCGGCGTCGAAGACTCCAGCGGCGGATCGCCGAGCGCCTCGAGCTGGTCGAGCAGAGCACGAGCCTCGGGGTGCAGCGGCATCGTCAGTCCTCCTCGAGGCGCAGGTCGAACCCCGCCGGCGCGTGGACGTTGACGATGCGCGCCACCGACCGCGTGCGGTTCGCGAACGTGTGAGGAACGCCGGGCGGCACGAGGACGAACGTGCCCGGCCCCACGACGATCTCCTCGTCCTCGACGATCATCACGATGTCGCCTTCGAGGATGTAGAACGCGTCGTCCTCGCCGGGGTGCACGTGGAGCGGCGGCCCATCGCCCGGCTGCTTCGTGATGATCGAGACGTTGAAGCGCGGCGTGTCGGTGGTGCGCGCGAGGAACTCGACGTTCGCGACGTGGTGGCCCTCGCCGGGCCGCACGATTACCGCGCGCTCAGCGCCCATGCGGAGCCACCGCCTCCGAGGTGCTGATGCCGAGGTCGCGGAGGAGCCCGTCGTGCAGGCCGTACACGAGCCCGTGGACGGTGACGTCGGCGCCCCGCGCCCACGCGTCGCGAACGATCGTCGTCTCGCAGACGTTCTCCGCCTGGCCGATGACGTTCAGCTCGCAGAGCCGATCGAGGCGCTCGCCGTCGGGCAGAGCCGCCAGCTCGTCCTCGTGCCGCTCGGCGACGTCGGCGACGTGCCGGAGCCAGTTGTCGATGAGCCCGTGCCGCGCTCCGGTCAGCGCTGCCGTCACACCGCCGCATCCGTAGTGCCCGCAGACGATCACGTGCCGGACGCGCAGGATGTCGACCGCGTACTGGAGCACGGAGAGGAAGTTGAGGTCGGTGTGGACGACCACGTTTGCGACGTTCCGGTGCACGAAGACGTCGCCCGGCGCGAGCCCGACGATCTGGTTGGCGGGGACGCGGCTGTCCGAGCAGCCGACCCAGAGATAGCGCGGCGTCTGCCCCTCGGCGAGCGTGGTGAAGAACGCCGGGTCGCGCTCGACCATCTCCGCCGCCCAGGCCCGGTTCCGATCGAACAGCTCCTCGAGGCCGGCCACGGCCGCAGGCTATCGGCCCGCCGGGTTGACGGAAGCGCTCACGTCACGCGCGCCACACGCGGAGTGGATGCCGCTTGGCGATCCGCGTGAAGTCCGCATCCGTTGTCAGCATCGTCAACCCGTGCCGGATGCAAAGCCGTGCCAACAGCGCGTCGATGGTGCCAACCTGAATGCCGCTCCGCCGACACGTCGTGCGTATGTCCGCCCCTGCAATGTGGTCGGCGCGATCCGGGACGAGCAGGGGGAGAGCCGCGAATCGACCCACGATCTGCTCGTGTGCGCGCGCACCGCTGAATCCCTGGAGCAGTTCCTGGAGGACGAGCCCGGTCGTCACAACCTGCTCGCCTCCCTGAAGCGCGCGGGCGAGGACGTCGACCTCCGGGACCGCCGGCGGCTGATCGCGCCGGAATGCGAGCGACCACACGCTCGTGTCGACGAACAGCGTCAAGCGCGCGAGCGCTCCGCCTTATAGTCGACGGCGGCGTCCCACTCGAGCACACCGAAGAGCTCGACGAGCTTCGCCTGCTCGCGCCTGGCGACGAATTCCTCGAGCGCCTTGGTCACCGCCGCCTTCTTCGTCTTCTCGCCGCTGAGCTCGAAGGCGCGGTCGAGCAGGGCCGGGTCGAGCGCCAGGTTGGTAGCCATGTGTGTGAGTCTACACGATCGAACACACAAACCTCTCGCGTGGACACCTTCGCCCCTGGTAGCCGGAGGTGTCCGACTGAAGTCGGACACCACGGGACGGTGCAGGCCCTCCCGTCGACCTCCTGAGGCCTATGCAACCCAAGCGACGAGCGGGATCTCCATCTCCTGCGGGCTGAGGCCGCCGTGCTGGCCGTGGAGGCGCTGCTCGAAGCGGCCCGCCTCGTGCCAGTACACCGCCGCGCCGTAGCGCGGGAGCACGACGACGTTCGCAAGCCTGGACCGCAGGCGGGCCGACGGCTCCGAGAAGATGCCCTCGGCGATCAGCTCGGCGACCGGAACGACGTCCGCGGTGCTGTCCAGACGCTCCCCGAGCTCGGTGCACACGTCGTCGACGTGCCGGTCGCGGACGTGGAGGAAGAGATCGCGGCAGGATCCGGCCGGCGCGAGCGGCTTGCCGTCCGCGCCCGTCTCCAACCGTTCGCCGAGCCCGGGCCAGAGCTCGTTCACGTAGACCGTGCGCGCCGGGTCGACCGGCGACATGCCGTGGTCGGCGGTGAGGAGCACCAGCGTCCCGGGCTGGAACGTCGCCCGGTGGAGATCGTCGAGGACGCTCTGTGTGACGAAGCCCACCGCGTCGTCGTCGGTTCCGACGCCGTGCATCAGCGAGTCGAGCGCGTCGAGGTAGACATGCGCGTACCCCGCGCCCTCGTCGAGCGCCCTCGACGCTGCCGCGAGCGCGCTCTGCGCTGTCTCGAACGGGACGACGTCTGCCTTCCGCAGCAGGCCGACGTTCGGCGCCGAGCTCGCGATCGATGTGGGGAGGACGACCGTGCTGCGGACGCCCGTGTCCGCCAGTTGCGCATAGATCGAGTCGGTGGGAAACAACGCGTCCGGCTCGATCTGCCCGAGGAGGGTCCCGCGAATCCCGTCTCCCGCGAACGAGAAGAGCAGCGGTGTGATCAGCCGGTCGAGCGTCGGCTC
>DASTKF010000165.1:0-8115 GCA_035716065.1 Gaiella sp. | reverse complement strand
ACGGAGGTGTCCGACTGAAGCCGGACACCGGTGCGCGGCCCTCGCTCTTGGTGTCCGACGTCAGTCGGACACCTGCTCCCGGGGACCCGCGTTGACGAGCTTTGCGACCGCGACCACGGTCGAGGAGGCACTCGCCGCGCTCGCCCAGGGTGCAAAGGCCGTCGCCGGCGGCACCGACCTCGTCGTCGGGGCGCGGCAGGGCAAGGCGTCGCTCCCGGACGCGCTGGTCGCCATCCACCGTGTCTCGGAGCTCCACGCGATCGACGAGACAGCGGACAGCCTTCGCCTCGGTGCGCTCGTCACGCACGCCGAGATCGCGGCGCACCCCGCGATCCGCGAGCGGTTCACCGCCCTCGCCGACGCGAGCGCGATCGTCGGCTCGCACGCGACGCGCGCGCAGGGGACGATCGGCGGCAACGTGATGAACGCCTCCCCGGCGATGGAGACCGGCGGTCCGCTGATCTGCCTCGGGGCGACGGCGACCCTCCGCTCCGTCGAGGGCACCCGCACCGTTTCCGTCGAGGAGCTCTTGACCGGTCCCGGCGCGACGGCCGCGAGCGCGGACGAGTTGCTCGTCTCGGTCGACCTTCCCGCCCCTGCGCCCGGAACGGGCAGCGCATACGTCCGGCTCGAGTACCGCCGCCAGATGGAGATCGCCGTGGTCGGAGCGACGACCGTCGTTCACCTCGAGGACCGGCGCGTGCAGGATGCCCGCGTGGCGATCACGGCGCTCGCCCCGACGATTCGCCGCGTTCCGGACGCCGAGGCGGCGCTCGCCGGCGGCGAAGCGGACGACGAGTCGCTCGCGGCAGCGGCCCGCAAGGCCGCCGCGGCTTCCGCCCCCATCTCCGACGTGCGCGCCTCCGAGCGCTACCGCCGCGCGATGGCCGAGGTGATCGCGCGGCGCGCCATGGAGATCGCCGTCGCCCGGGCGCGCGGCACCGTCGTCCCGATTCCGGCGAGCGGGGCCCGCCCGTGAAGGTCGAGGCGACGCTCTCGGTCAACGGCGTGTCCTATCCGGTCGAGCTGGAGCCGGGGACGAGCTTGCTGGCCGCCGTCCGCGACGTCGTCGGCCTGACCGGCGCCAAGGAGGGCTGCGACGACTCGGAGTGCGGCGCCTGCATGATGCTCCTCGACGGGAAGCCGGTGAACAGCTGCTCGTATCTCGCGCTCCAGGCCGAAGGCAGCGACGTGACGACGGTCGAGGGCCTGGCCACGGGCGACCAGCTGAGCCCGCTCCAGACAGCCTTCCTCGAGCACGGCGGCGTCCAGTGTGGCTTCTGCACGCCGGGGATGCTGATCTCGGCGACGGCGCTGCTCGAGGACAACGCGACGCCGTCGGCCGACGAGGTGCGGATCGCGCTCTCCGGCAACCTCTGCCGCTGCACGGGCTACGACGGCATCGTCAAGGCCGTCCTCGCCGTCGCCGAGGCGGGCTAGAGGGCTCGCTCGACCCGGCGCACGGCGTCGGCATCGGCGAGGCCGCGGAGCGCGACCGTCGTGCGGCGGCGAAGGACGTCATCGGCCGTCGTCGCCCACTCCTCGGTCACCGCGAACCGGGCCTGCGCGACGACGTCCGGCCCGTCGGGATGGATCCGCTCGAGAAGCGACGGGTCGTCCACCGCGGGCGCAACGACGCGGGCAGCGCGGCTGCCGTAGAGATGCCGGAGGTGCGCCTCCACGTCGGGATCGACCTCGAGCGGGAACTCGGGCGCGGCTCCGCGGGCACCCGGAAGCGGAAACGGACGCCGGTCGACGCGTCGCAGGCCGAGCGGCTCGCGCACGCGCTCGAGAGCGTCGAGCGCGATCTTCCGGTACGTCGTCAGCTTCCCCCCGGCGACGCTGAGCATCCCGCTGCTGCCGACCGAGAACACCGTCTCGCGCCGCGCGTTCGCCGTCGCACCGTCGCCGAGCGGCAACACGCGAAGCCCTGCGAATGCGGCGCGCACGCTGTCGCGCCCGAGCATCGACGCCGGCAGAGCGGTTGCGGCCTCGCCGAGGACCTGGACGATGTCGGCCTCCTCGACCGCGACGTCCGCCGGGTCTCCTTCGAAGTCCGAGTCGGTCGTGCCGAGCAGCAAGAGGCCGTACCACGGCACCGCGAAGGTCACGCGCACGTCGTCCTGCGGCACGGTCAGCGCCGCCGTCCAATCCTCGCCCCCCGGGACGAGCACGTGCGCGCCCTTGCTCAGCCGGACGGATGTCCCTGCGCGCGGATCCTCGAGACGTCTCACACGGTCGACCCACGGCCCCGCGGCGTTGACGACCACCCGCGCGCGCACGTCGACGGTGTCGCCGTCGACGCCGACCTCGGCTCCTGACACCTGCCCGCCGTCGAACGACAGCGAGACGACCTCCGCCCGGTTGAGCACCGTGGCGCCGTGCGCAGCGGCCTCGACGACGTTCTCGAGGCAGAGCCGCGCGTCGTTCGTCCACGCGTCGGCGTAGAGCGCGCAGGAGCGAAGGCCGTCGCGACGGAGCGCGGGAACGAGGTCGCCCGCGCGTTCCGGCTGCACGAGCCAGTTGAGTCGCGAGAGCGCGAGCGTCGAGTAGAGCAGGATCCCGCTCTGCACGAACGCGGGCCGGAAGGGGCCGCCCCGGTAGAGCGGCAGCAGGAACGGCAGCCGGTGCACGAGGTGTGGTGCCACCGGGCCGGTCAGCGTGCGCCGCTCGTGGTGCGCCTCGCGGACGAGTCGCACGTCACCGAGCCGGAGATAGCGCAGACCGCCGTGGATCAGCTTCGAGGACGCGCTCGACGTCCCGGAGCCGAAGTCGCCGGCGTCGAGAAGCGCGACGGAGACTCCCTCACGGGCCGCGTGCGCGGCGGTTGCGGCGCCGATCACGCCACCGCCGATCACGAGCAGGTCGAACGGCGTCCGGGCCAGCGCCTCGCGGGCCGCCGCCCGGCTCAGAGCGGGTTCGTCCACGCCTTCCGGCCGTATCCGTCGACGACCTCGACGCGCGCGAACGGCGCCGTCTCGGGCCGGTCGAGGCGCGCCGCGACGATCAGCCCGTCGGCCGTCGTGTCGAGGATCTCCGCCCCGTACCGGTAGCCCAGCCGGCCGCCGTTGACCGCGGTCCCGCTCGTCTTGCCCGAGAGCAGCGTCACCGAGCGTGACGGCGTGCAGTGCACGACGACCTCGCCGTCGGGCGTCTCGACGTCGTGGATGACCGGCCCGGTGCTGCCGTAGAACCGGCCGTCCCGCAGCGCGGCGAGCACGCTTGCCGCCGTTCGCTCCGCGCGCAGCCAGGTCCACGCGTGGTCGGAGTCGAAGCCCGGATGGTGGCTGTCGTCGGTCACGAGCGCGGGACACGAGCAGCCGTCCTGGAGCAGCTCGTCCCAGTGGACGGACGACAGGCCGCGACCGACCTCGAGCTCGCAGCCCGCGTTGAAGACCTCGATCCCGGTGACGGACGCCGGCAGCTCGAAGCCTGCGGGCCGCACGCCGGTCCAGTACGGATGCGCGAGGTACGCCACGCCGCCTGCTCCGACGATCCATTCCGCCGTCTCCGCGAGGCCGCGCCGTTCGCCCTCGAGCTCTGCCGGATCCCGCTCGATCCCGAGTCCGAGCACGTGCCCGTCGCGGTCTTCGGGCAACAGGCAGTTCAGCTCGACACCGGGCAGGACGAGGAGGCCGGCGGTCGAGGGAGCCTCGCTCCGATGCCAGTGATCGGTGAGCGCGACGACGTCGTAGCCGGCGCGCGCGTAGTGCTGCGCGACCCCACGCGGTGACAGCTCGCCGTCCGAATTCGTCGAATGCGCGTGGAGCGCGGCGCGCAACCACTCTCCCTCCGCTCTCCACGGCGAAACCACGGTCAGAGACCCTAGTGGACGACCGCCGGTGATCGGCGTACGATCGCCGAGCACACGACCCGAGGAGATGCCGTGGAAGATTTCCAGGAGCAGGAGTACGAGTTCCTCCGCAGGCTCGAGGAGGAGAAGATCGGCCGGCGCAAGCTGCTGAAACGCGGCCTCGCCGGGGCAGCAGGGCTCACCGTCATAGCGCTGCCCGAAGCGGCGCTCGCGGCGCGGCAGAAGGCCCTCGCGAACCCGCCCATCCGCGGAACGAAGAAGAACCTGGCCGCCCTCGTCGCGGCCGCGAAGAAGGAAGGGAAGCTGAACGTGATCGCGCTCCCGCCCGACTGGGCGAACTACGGCGAGATCATCTCGACCTTCCAGAAGAAGTACGGCATCAGCATCACGAGCGACAATCCGAACGGCAGCTCGGCGCAGGAGAACCAGGCGATCGTCTCGCTCAAGGGCGACCCACGCGCTCCCGACGTCGTCGACGTGAGCCCCACGTTCGCCGTCGCCGGCACCGTCTCCGGGCTCTACGGCAGGTACTACGTCAGGAACTACGCGAGCGTCCCGCGGTCGATGAAGGACACGCGGGGCCTCTGGACGGGGGACTACTACGGCTCTGTCACGATCGGTTACAACGCGAACCTCGTGAAGACGCCGCCGAAGTCGTTCGCCGACCTACTGAAGCCGGCGTACAAGAACCAGGTCGCGATGAACGGGAGCCCGCTCACCTCGGGCTCGGCGCTCGCCGGCGTCTTCGCCGCGGCCCTCGCGAACGGCGGCTCGCTCTCGAACGTCGGCCCCGGAATCGACTGGTTCGCGAAGGCCAAGCAGGCCGGGAACTTCATCCCGGTGCAGACGACCCCCCAGACCGTGGCGTCCGGCCAGACGCCGATCTCGATCGACTGGGACTACAACAACTTCGCGTACGTGAAGGAGTTCCCCCAGTCGGCCTGGAAGGTCGTCATCCCGAGCGACGGGCAGTACGGTGGCTACTACTGCCAGGCGGTCAACGCGACGGCGCCGCACCCGTGGGCCGCCCGGCTCTGGCAGGAGTTCATCTTCTCCGACCAGGGGCAGATCCTGTACCTGAAGGGGTATGCGCATCCGGCGCGGTTCGCCGACCTCGTTGCGCGCAAGGCGATTCCGAAGTCGGTGACGAGTGCTCTCCCCGCCAGCTGGCTGAACGCCAAGGGGGCGAAGTTCGCGAGCCTCGGTCAGCAGGCGAAGGCAAAGGTGACCGTCAACACGGAGTGGTCGACCAAGGTCGGCTCCAGCTAGGTCGCTGGCGACGCAAGCAGCAACCGAGGACGTGCTCCGGCCGGGCCCAGCGCCCGGCCGGAGACTGTCGTTCGCCTGGCTGGGCGTCGTGCCGTTCTTCGCCTACGCCTCGATGTTCCTCATCCTGCCGGCCGCGACGGTGATGATCGGCGCCTTCAAGAGCACCGGTGGCGGCTACACCCTCGACAACATCAGGGCGATCGTCGAGACGTCGGACATCCGCCAGGCGTTCTTGGAGAGCATCCGCATCAGTCTCACGACCGCGCTCCTCGGCGGCCTTTTCGGGCTGCTGCTCGCCTACGCCGCGATCCGGAAAGGAACGCCGAACTGGGTCCGCTCCGCCTACGGCACGTTCTCGGGCGTCGCGGCGAACTTCGGCGGCATCCCGCTCGCGTTCGCCTTCATTGCCACGCTCGGCACGATCGGCGTCGTCACGCAGCTGATCCAGGACGTCTTCGGGTTCAACATCTACCAGCACGGCTTCGCGATCTGGTCGCGGCGGGGCGTCGAGCTCGTCTACCTCTACTTCCAGATCCCGCTCATGTTCCTCGTCATCGCGCCGGCGATCGACGGGCTGCGCGCAGAGTGGAGCGAGGCGTCCTCGAACCTGGGCGCGAGCCGGTGGCAGTACTGGCGGCACATCGGGATGCCCGTCCTGTTCCCCTCGATCCTCGGGGCAGTGATCCTCCTGTTCGGGAACTCCTTCGCCGCCTACGCGACCGCCTACTCGCTCACGAGCGGCACCGGCCTGCCGCTCGTCCCGATCCTGATCGGCAACGACCTGACGGGGAACGTCCTCTCGAATCCGCACGAGGGCCAGGCACTCGCCCTCGGCATGTTTGTCGTCCTCGCCGCGATGATGCTCTTCTACGTCCCGCTCCAGCGACGCGCGTCGCGGTGGGCGAAATGAGTCTTCGCCGGCCGCAGATCGCACTGTCCGCCGTCGTCTGGCTCGTCCTCGGCGCGATCTACTTTCTCGTGCCCCTCGTCGCGACGCTGCTCTTCAGCCTGCGAGGAGCCCAGACCGGGAAGTGCTGCAGCCTCTCCGCCTACGGCACGATCCTCCACGACCCGCAGTTCTGGTCGACCATCAAGGTCTCATTCAGGCTCGCGCTCGAGACGATCGTCGTCGGGCTGCTGCTCTTCGTCCCGACGATCTACTGGGTGCATCTCAAGCTGCCGCGCCTACGACCCGTCGTCGGGTTCCTCGCGCTCGTCCCGTTCGTCGTCCCGCCGATCATCCTCGTCGTCGGTCTGCTGAAGTTCTACAAGGACACGCTCCACGCTCCGTTCTGGTTCCTCGGCAAGCCGGACCTGTTCCTCGTCGGCGCCTACGTCATCCTGGCGTTCCCCTACATCTACTTCTCGCTCGACGCCGGGTTCCGCTCGATCGACGTGCACACGCTGACGGAGGCCTCGCGCAACCTCGGCGCCTCGTGGCGCACGACCCTCACGCGCGTGATCCTCCCGAACATCCGGGTTGCGGCGCTGAGCGGCGCCTTCCTCACTCTCGCGATCGTGATGGGCGAGTTCACGATCGCGAGCCTCGCAGCGTTCCACACCTTCCCGACCTACCTCCAGTACGTCAACGAGTCGCAGGGCTATCCCGCGGCCGCCGCGACGTTGATGAGCTTCGGCATCACCTGGGTGGCGATGCTCTCGATCCTCCTCGTCGGGCGCCGCGGCGGTCAGCGCACCGTCCGGGTCGGGATCGGTCGCTGATGGCCCACGTCGAGCTCCAGCAGCTGTATCGCTCCTTCGGTCCCGTGACTGCGTTGCAGGGGATCGATCTCGCGCTGGAGACCGGGGAGTTCGTCTCCCTGCTCGGACCGAGCGGATGCGGCAAGACGACGGCGCTGCGGCTCGTCGCGGGGTTCGACCAGCCCGACAGCGGCCGGATCGTCGTCGACGGGAAGGACATCACGAGGACGCCTCCCAACAAGCGCGACATGGGGATGGTCTTCCAGGCCTACAGCCTGTTCCCGAACATGACGGCCGAGCAGAACGTCGAGTACGGCCTCAGGATCCGCCGGCAGGCCAAGTCGGATCGCAGGGCGAGGGTCGCCGAACTGCTCGAGCTTGTCGGGCTCGGACACGCCACCAAGCGGTACCCGCACCAGCTCTCGGGCGGCATGCAGCAGCGGGTCGCACTCGCGCGCGCCCTCGCCATCGAGCCGAAGGTGCTGCTTCTCGACGAGCCGCTCTCGGCGCTCGACGCCAAGGTGCGCGTGCAGCTCCGCGAGGAGATCCGCCGCATCCAGCTCGAGCTCGGGATCACGACGCTGTACGTCACGCACGACCAGGAGGAGGCTCTCTCGATCTCCGATCGCGTCGCCGTGATGTGGAACGGCAGGATCGAGCAGATCGGCTCGCCCGCGGACATGTACGGCAGCCCCGCGACCCCCTTCGTCGCCGAGTTCATCGGCACGATGAACCGGCTCCCCGCCACCGTCGCCGACGACGGCGCGATCGACTACGAAGGTCTGCGGCTCCCGGTCGACGCGGCGCAGGGGCTTCCGTGGGGCGAACGGGTGCTCTGCCTCCTGCGACCGGAGACCGTCGACGTCGGCCCCGCCGACGGAAAGACCGGAGACGGCGCGCTCACGGGAGACGTCGTCTCGAAGATCTTCCTCGGGGCGGTCACGCGGGTGCGCGTCGAGGACGGTGAACGGAGCCTGGTCGCCGACCTCTCCACCGCGCGCGCGGCGCCGCTCGCCGTCGGCGACCGTGTGACCGCGAGCTTCGCCTCGTCGAGCCCGCGACTGCTCGCCCTCACCGAGGACGCATTGCCGACCGTGCTCGATCCGGACAATCCGTGAAGATCCCGTCGACGCCGAGGGCGTCGAGCTGGCGCATGCGCGCCGGCTCGTTCACGGTGTAGACGGTCGTCACGAGGCCGAGCTTCCGCGCCTTCGCCAACCCTCGGCCGGTCACGCGAGGTTCCCAGAACCCGACTCCCCACGCGTAGGACGACGCGGCGCGGATCGAGACGCCGAACCCCACGTGCTGGAGCACGCGGAGATCGGGCCTGT
>DASTKF010000164.1:0-2903 GCA_035716065.1 Gaiella sp. | reverse complement strand
GCACGCGAACTTCATCGAGAACGCCGGAGAGGCGACGAGCGCCGACTGCCTCGCCCTGATGGCGGAGGCTCGCCGGCGGGCGCGCGAGCAGTACGGCGTCGAGCTCGTGCACGAGGTCGTGCTGCTCGGTCTGGAGGGGTCTGGCACCGAAGGTGCCTGACCCCCGTTGACGCTGCGGCCGGCCGCCGCAGCTGACCCATCCGTGGGTCGCTGGGGACAGGCACCTAGCGGTGCCAGTCCCCTGCCAGGAAACCGGGCCCGCGCGCAGAACAGAGGGCGGTGGCCGGCAGGGGACGACCAGGGCGCACAGCGCGGCCTCGCACGCGGCCGGCGAGCGTCGTCGTCCCGTTCCCGCGTGCGGCGACCGGTGATCGCCACGAGCTTGCTGCCTTCGTCCCCTCCGGCCGCTCGTTGCTCGTCGGATTCGCGGTGTTCGGGGCGGTGCTCCTGGCGCTCGTGCTCGCGCGCGAGACGTCGCTGTTCGCCGTCCGCACGATCGACGTGAGCGGCGCCGGCCCGGGCGTCGAGCGGCAGGTCGAGCGGGCTCTACGTGACCGCGCGGGGCAGAGCCTCGTCGGGCTCGATCTCGACACGGCCGAGGTCGATGTCGCGGCGCTGCCGACGGTGGCGGCCGTCCGCTTCGATCGCGCGTATCCACACACGCTGCGAGTCATGGTCGTACCCGAGCGCCCCGTCGCCGTCGTCCGGCAAGGCGCGGCTTCCTTCGTCGTCTCCCGGCGCGGGCGGGTGATGGCGCGCGTCGATCGCACGGTGAAACCCGATCTCGCGCGCATCTGGGTGGCGAAGGACGTCCGGCTCGATCCAGGGGCGTTCGTCGAGGGTGACCTCGTCACCGCCGTGCGGGCCGTCGCGCCGCTCGCCGGCATCCACTTCCCGAGTCGCGTCGTCTCCGTGCGGACGACCGACGGCCTGACCCTGCGGCTCCGGTCCGGGCTCGAGCTCAGGCTCGGCAACACGCGGGAGGTCGACCTCAAGCTCGCGGTCGCCGACCGCGTGCTCCGCGTCCTGCCGACGGGGTCCGGCTACCTCGACGTGAGCGTTCCGGACAGGCCCGTGGCCGGACCGCGCACCCTCGACTCTCCAGTAGAGGTCGAGACTTCGACCTCCAGCGGGGCTTGAGGGTTGCGTTGACAGTGTCGACAAGGAGACCGTACCCTGGCTCCGAATCGGGGTTTCAGGCCAACCCGTAGCTCGATGAGAGCTTCACCCTCAGGCAGGTTGAGATGAGCACCCAGAACGGCAACTACCTCGCAGTGATCAAGGTCGTCGGCGTCGGCGGCGGCGGCACCAACGCGGTCAACCGCATGGTCGAGTCCGGTCTCACCGGCGTCGAGTTCATCGCCGTCAACACCGACGCACAGGCGCTGCTCGATACGGACGCCGACGTCAAGATCCACATCGGCTCGAAGGCGACGCGCGGCCTCGGCGCGGGCGCGAATCCCGAGGTCGGCCTCGCAGCCGCCCAGGAAAGCCGCGACGAGCTGAAGGAGGCGCTCAAGGGCGCCGACATGATCTTCGTCACTGCGGGCGAGGGCGGCGGCACCGGCACGGGCGCCGCGCCGGTCGTGGCCGAGCTCGGCCGCGAGCTCGAGGCGCTCACGGTCGGCGTCGTCACGAAGCCGTTCGCCTTCGAGGGTCGGCGCCGGTCGGATCAGGCCGACGGCGGCATCCAGAACCTGCGCGACCGCGTCGACACTCTGATCGTGATCGAGAACGACCGCCTGCTCCAGGTGGTCGAGAAGACGACCCCGATCCTCGAGTCGTTCCGTATGGCCGACGACATCCTTCGCCAGGGCGTGCAGGGCATCACCGACCTCATCACCGTGCCCGGCCTCGTCAACCTCGACTTCGCCGACGTCCGCACGATCATGCGCGACGCCGGCTCGGCGCTGATGGGCATCGGCATGGCGCGCGGCGAGGATCGTGCCAAGGCCGCCTCGAACGCGGCCGTCTCGTCCCCGCTGCTCGAGACGACGCTCGACGGGGCAACGGGCGTGCTGCTGAACATCACCGGCCCCTCGGACATCGGCCTCTTCGAGGTGAACGAGGCGGCCGAGGTCGTGACCGGTCACGCGGACCCGAACGCCAACGTCATCTTCGGCGCCGTCATCGACGAGTCGCTCGGCGAGGACGTGCGCGTCACGGTGATCGCCACCGGGTTCGGCGGTGGACGGCCGCGGCGCAAGCGCGTCGAGTCGGCGACGGCCACGTCGGCGGCGAGCTCGTCGGAGTCGCCGGTCCCGAGCTTCGATCCGCATCCGCGCGGGGAGGAGACCGAGATCGACGTCCCGAGCTTCCTCCGCGACTGACGCCTACCAACCGGCTTCCCGACGGCCGACTGGCGCAGCCGTCGACCGGCTATTGTCGCGCCCGTGAGCGCCGCCCTGCGCCGAACGCCCCTCTACGAACGCCACGTCGCAGCGGGGGCGCGCATGGTGCCCTTCGCGGGCTGGGAGATGCCCGTGCAGTACGCCGGCGTCATCCCCGAGCATCTCGCGGTTCGCGCCGACGCCGGCGCGTTCGACGTCTCGCATATGGGACAGCTGCATGTCGAGGGCCCGATGAGCGCCGAGTTCCTCCAGGCGATGCTCTCGAACGACCTCGACCGGATCTCGGACGGCGAGGCCCAGTACACGCTGCTCACGAACGAGCGCGGGGGGATCGTCGACGACCTGATCGTCTACCGCATGAGCCACGGCCACCACCTGCTCGTCGTCAACGCCGGCAACAGGGAGGCGGCGTACGGATGGCTCAAGGAGCGGGAGGCGCGCGGGACGGAGGTGCGAGACGCATCGGACGAGTACGCGCTCGTCGCCGTCCAGGGGCCTCGCTCGCTCGAGCGGCTCGGCCTCACCGACGCGCCGGCCTTCACGCACGAGATG
>DASTKF010000163.1:0-4581 GCA_035716065.1 Gaiella sp. | reverse complement strand
GCGGAGCTCTCCGAGGCGTTCGTCGACGTGGGCACGTGCCGCGCAGTGGTGCTCGCCGGCGACGGACCGAGCTTCTGCGCCGGCGCCGACGTCGAATGGATGCGCGCGTCGGCCGACCTCGACGTCGAGGCGAACGTGGCCGACGCGAATGCCATGCGGCGCATGTTCGAGGCGATCGACGGATGTCCGGCCCCGGTCGTCGCCCTCGTCCAGGGCCACGCCCTCGGCGGCGGGATCGGCCTCGTCGCGTGCAGCGACATGGTGATTGCGGAGCCGCCGACGGTGTTCGCGTTCTCCGAGGTGAAGCTCGGGATCGTCCCGGCCGTGATCTCCCCCTTCGCGCTTCGGAAGATCGGTGAGAGCGCCGCGCGCCGATACTTCGTCACGGGCGAGCGCTTCGATGCCGCGACGGCGCTGGCGATCGGGCTCGTCCACGAGGTCGCCGACGACCTCGATGCGGCGCTGGAGCGAATCCTGGGCGAGCTCCGCACCGCCGGGCCGCGCGCCGCACGCCACGCGAAGCGACTCGTGCTCGAACGACCCGACGGCCCGGAGACGGCGCGGCGCATCGCCGAGCGGCGGACGAGCGACGAGGGGCAGGAAGGGCTTCGCGCCTTCCTCGACCGGCGAGCCCCCACGTGGGCGCCTGCACGACGCGACGCCGAGCCCTGAGCCGCTCGAGAGGCTCCGTTGACCGCCGTCCTCGCCATCGCCTCGGCGCTCCTCGTCGGCGGCGCGGACTTCATCGGGGGGTTCCTCTCGCGCAGCCGGAGCCCGGTCAGGGTCGCCGCGCTCGCACAGGCGATCGGGCTGGCGCTTGCGATCCCTGCGGCGCTCGCGGTCGCTGCCGAGCGAGTGACCGGCGCGGACGCGGCCTGGTCGGCCGCGAGTGGGATCGCGGTAGGCCTCGGGCTCGTCCTGTTCTACACCGCGATGACACGCGGCATGATCAGCCTGGTCGCGCCGGTCGCGGCGGTGACGGGCGCGGTCGTCCCCGTCGTCTACGCGCTCGCGTCGGGAGAGCGCCCCGGCGCCACCGCGGTCGTCGGGATCGCGCTCGCCGTCGCAGCCATCGCGCTCGTCTCCCTCGCGCCGGACGACGCTCCGGCCGCAGCGAGCGCCGGGCTCGGCGCGCTCCCGCTCGCCTTCGCCGCCGGTCTCCTGTTCGGCCTCTTCTACGTGTGCCTCGCGCGCGTGCACGAGGACGCGGGGATGTGGCCGGTCGCCATCTCCCGCGTCGCCTCGACGGTCGTCGTCGTCGCGCTGGCGCTCGCGGTCACGCGAGGCCTTGCGGTCTCTCGCGGCGTCGTTCCCCGAATCGCGCTGATCGGCCTGCTCGAGGTCGGCGCGGCCGTGACTCTCCTGCTCGCGCTGCAGCGCGGCCCAATCTCGGTGGCGTCGGTGCTCGCCTCGCTCTATCCCGTCACGACCACGTTCCTCGCGGCGCTCGTCCTCCACGAGCGGCTGCGTGGCCTACAGCTCGCCGGCGTCGGGCTCGCGCTCGTCGCGGTCGCGCTGATCTCGTCGGCCTAGCGCCTGTTGTCTTCGAGGAACTTCTTGAGGCCGAGGAACGGCAGGACGAACGTGGCCACGAGCGCCGCAAGCCAGACGATCACCGCCGCCGCGATCCACGTGCCGACACCGCTGATCGAGAAGCCGTCCGAGATCAGGTCCGTGACGAGCAGCGACACGAGCGTCGCGATCAATGCCGTCGCGCCGATCGCGCCGTTGCCGAGCCTCCGCAGCTGCACCGCCAGGAACGGCGTGAGCACGGCGAACACGATCGTGAAGATGACAACGGCGACGATGAACGACGCGACGTTGATCGAGAACCCGTCGAGGACGATCGACGCCACGATCAGCCCGACGGCGTTGGCCGCGACGGCGATCAGCGTCCTGACGAGGAGCCGGATCATCCCGGCGACCCTACAACACCGTGGATCGCCGGTCGACCGCCGTCAGCGGACGATGAGCATCGGGCTGGACCGCCGAGTCTCGGGGTCGTAGAGCCGCAGCTGAGCTCCCGGACCTGCCCGCACGGTTCGCTCGAAGTACCCGCGCGTGTTCGTCTCCGCGCCGACGCCGACGCGGACCCAGCGACCGCTCGTCCGGCGCTGGAGGACGTACGGCCGAACGCCCGTCCCCGTGCGGATCTGGCCCCAGAGGGTCGTCGCGAGGCCGGTGCGGGAGACCTGCGCGAGCGGCAGCGTGAACGAGGCCATCGCCGGCTTCACCTTGCCTCCCACCGTCTCGAGGCCGCTCTGCCACGCGCCAAGCTTCGGCTCGTCCCGCACGAGGTACTGGACGAGCAGGTCGACCCGGCTCGCCTCGTATGCCCGCAGCTGCGCCTCGGCGACGAACCGCGCCTGCTTCGCCCAGGTCACGCCCAGGATCTTGTCCGGCGGGTTCGTCTGGTACCCGAGCTCGGTCAGCCAGATGCGCGTGCGCGACCCGAAGACGGCCCGGGTCTCGTCGACGAGCCGGTCGAGAGTGGCCATGCTGATCGTCCGGCACCAGGAGCAGCCGCCCGTGAAGGGCGTCTCGGCCGGTGAGAGCGGATGCGGGTGGTGCGCGAAGGCGTCGAGCCGGGCGCCGGCGTGGCCCATGCCGCGCATGAAGTCGATCGGCGACATCCCGCCGCTCGCACCGCGGGGAGCTGTCGCACCGCCGCCGATCGAGGCCTTCGGGATGACGTCCTTGATTGCGGCGCCGCCCGGATTCAGGAGCTTCGTCACGTACGCGGCCGGCGACGGTGGAAGGAGCCAGCGGCGCTGGTTCGGCTCGTTCCAGACGATCCAGCGGCGCACCCACGGGAACCGCTCCGCCGCGGCGCGCGCGAAGGAGGCGAACGACGCGGACGCCTTCGGGGGCACGTTCGGCTTGCCACCGCCGTTGGCCCACGACGGGGTTCCCCAGATCGCGACGACCGGCTCGATCCCGGCCGTGCGAAGCGCGTCGAGCAGCTGGCCGTCGCGCGCCCAGTCGTACGTGCCCTGCTCGGTCTCGATCTGGTACCAGTCGAGGGTCACGCGGACGACCTGGACGCCCATCTCCTGGAGCTCGGCGACCCGCTCCTCGAGCGTCCCCGGGCCGAACTCGAGCCACGCGTCGTCCGTCACCCCGACCCGGAGGCCCGGAGCCGCCTGTGCCGACCCGGCGACGAGGGCCGCGACGGCGAGGGCCGCAGCGGCGAGAGCGAGGACACGACCCACGTGCGGCGACCCTACCGAGCCGCGGAGCCGAATCCCACCCTCTTCAGATCATCCTTACGGACGGTTGTCGGACACCGACCAGACGAGCTGCGAGACGAGCCAGTTGACGAGCCAGATCACGATCGTCGCGCCGACGTACGTCCAGAACCCGTCGATCGAGAAGTCGGGGACGACCCACTCGGTGAACAGCAGCATGACGACGTTGACGAAGAAGTACGCGATGCCGAAGGTCAGGAGGATCAGCGGCAGAGCGATGAACGTGAGGAGCGGCTTCAGGAACACGTTCGCGAGCCCGAGCACCGCACCTGCGAAGAGCAGCGGCCCCCATCGCCCGATCGAGAAGCCGGAGAAGACCCAGTCGGCCACGATCAGCCCGAGCACGTTGATGCCCCACTGGACAAGTGCCGGGACGAGCCACTTCACGGGCGAGAGCCTATCGCCGACTGTGCGCCCGGTGCCCCGGTGTCCGCCCGGTGTCCGACTTCAGTCGGACACCTACGCCCAGCAGCTCCGGGAAGGTGTCGGACTGAAGTCCGACACCGGGACGAAGCGTCGTTGCGACGGCGAAGCCGGCGCCTTCAGGGATGTGCCCCGCCGCAAGGCGGGGGATCCGAGCGGCAGGAAGCCGCTCGGCGGCTGCTCGCGAACAAGCTCAGAAGAGTTTCTGCAGCTTCAGCGCGGCCCCCATGTCGCCCTTGATCTTGAGCTTCCCGGTCATGTAGGCGGTCGTCGCGTTCGCCTCGCCCTTCGCGATCTTGATCAGCGTGTCCTCGCTCGCTGAGAGCGTGCAGTCCGCCTCGCCCGCGCCCTCGCTGACGCTCACCTTGCCGTCGTCGACGGCGACCGTCCACTGGCCGACCCCCTCGACGTCGAAGACGTACGTGTTGTTCATCCCCGCCGTCTTCGCCGGGTCGGCGCGTCCCGGAAGCTGCTCGAAGAACTCCTGCACCGTCATGGTCGCCTCCTCGTTGACTGACCGTTCAATCGGGGGGAAAGGTTAGACGATGGCCGCCGGCGCCGGCTCGACCGCCTGCGGGAGGCGGACGATGGGCGCCGGCAGGAAGAGGCAGACGACTGCGCCGATCGCGGGCCCCGCAGCGGCGACATAGAGCGCCGTCTCGAGGTCGATCGCGTCCGCCAGGGCACCGAGGACGACGGCGGCAATGCCGCCGATCCCCATCGCGAGACCAATGGTGAGCCCGCTGGCCATGCCGACGCGCCGCGGCAGGTAGAGCTGGCCCAGCACCATCGTCACACCGAAGGTCCCGACCACGGAGAGCCCGACGAGCATCAGCGCGAGCGTTCCGACCAGGCCGCCGACGGCCACGAAGACGACGATCAGCCCGGGAAGCGCGGCCTGGGTCATGAG
>DASTKF010000162.1:0-2068 GCA_035716065.1 Gaiella sp. | reverse complement strand
GTGTTCGCGCTCGCGGCCCTGTTGCTGGCGGTGGTACCGGGGCCGGCAGTCCTGTACATCGTCGCCCAGAGCGTGCACGGCGGACGGCGGGCCGGTGTGGCGTCGGCGTTCGGAATCGCGAGCGGTGGCCTCGTGCACGTGCTCGCCGCCGTGATCGGCCTGTCCGCGCTCCTCGCCGCCTCCGCCGAGGCGTTCACCGTGGTCAAGCTTGTCGGCGCTGCCTACCTCGTCTGGCTCGGGATCCGGACGCTGCTCTCGGCGGACGACCGGATCGGCGGCCGGCGACCCGAGCTCACGCTCGCGCGGACGTACGGCCGCGGTGTCGTCGTCAACGTGCTCAACCCGAAGACGGCGCTCTTCTTCGTCGCCTTCCTGCCACAGTTCATCGACCCCCACGAGTCCACGCGCGGCCAGCTTGCGGTGCTCGGCGCGATCTTCATCGTGATTGCCCTTTCGAGCGATCTCGTGTGGGCTCTCGTCGCCGGCACGGCGGGGGCCGTGCTGCGCAAGAGCCGGACCTTCCTTCGCGCCCAGCGCTACGTCTCGGGCACGATCTTCGTCGGCCTCGGCGCTCTCGCTGCGACTGCGGGTAGGGCGCACTAGGAAACCGGTCGCGCGGGCGACTAGCCCATGAGGCCGGAGGCCGGCTTTGCCGGCCGGGAGGCCAGGCGCGCGTCGCGGGTCGAGTCCCGGAAGGTGGGGGCTCGTGGGGGAACCATGGGTTCCCCCACGGCGTTAACCGCCGCCGTAGACGGAGATCGGCAGCTCGAGAGTGACCTCGTCGCCGGACGGGATCTCCGCCTCGAGCCGCTCGACCAGCGAAATCGCACCCGGAGCAGCGGCCAGCAATCGGCGCTCGACCTCCTCGGTCGAGTCGAGGACGACGAGCTCCTGCTTGAACGGGCGCGGGAAGCGGCCGCGCCCCAGGTACCAGCCGTAGAACTTCTTGAGGAAGCCGCTCGCGCGGCGCTCGCCGAGCTCGCGCACGGTCTCGCGGACGAAGAGGACGAGCTCGGCGACGATCTCCTCTCGCGACGGCTCGCGCCCCGCGCCGTCGACGATCTCCTCGAGCACCCAGGGGTTGCCCTGCGCGGCACGTCCGACCATCACGGCGGCAGCCCCCGTCGTCGCGAGCACGGCCTGCGCCCTGGCACGGGACACGATGTCGCCGGAGGCCACGACAGGGATGTCGACGAGGGATACGAGCTCAGCCGTCAGCGCGTGGTCGGCGGTGCCCGTGTACATCTGCTGGGCGGAGCGCGGGTGGAGGGTCAGCGACGCCGCACCGGCCTCGACGAGCCTCGGCCCGACGACGAGGCAATCGCGCGACCCGTTGCGGAGGCCGCGCCGCAGCTTGACGCTGACCGGGATGTCGACTGCGTCGGTGATCGCGGACACGATGCGCGCGGCCTGATCCGGGTCGTCGAGCAGCGTGGCGCCCGCCCCGGTCTTCGTCACCTTCCGTACGGGGCAGCCGAAGTTCAGGTCGACGAGATCCGCGCCGGCCGCCTCCACCATGCGGGCTGCCTCGGCCATCGAGTCGGGCTCCGACCCGAAGAGCTGGATCGCCAGCGGATGCTCGTCCGCTGCGACGCGCAGGTAGCCGAGGGTGCGCTCGTTCCGGTGCTCGATGCCCGCGCAGCTGACCATCTCGGAGCAGACGAGGCCGGCCCCGAAGCGGCGTCCCTGACGGCGGAAAGCCTGCACGCTGACGCCCGCCATCGGCGCCAGGACGAGCCTCGTCGGGATCTCGACGGGCCCGATCGACCAGGGCTGGCGAAGGTCGAGCATCCCGTCGAATGGTAGTGGCCGGGCTGCCGACGCCCGTCCCGAGGGAGGGGTTGCGCAACGCTGGCCCGCGTCGCTACCATGCGCGTCCGCGTGGCGCGCTCGGCGCCTCGTTCTCGTTTCTGGCTACTCGGAGGTTTCTCTTCTGAAGGACGTGATCCTCACCGCCGAGGGGTATGACTCCCTCAAGCAGGAGCTCGATGTCCTGCGCGGCGACCGCCGCCGCGAGATCGCGGAGCGGATCCGCACGGCTCGCGAGTTCGGCGACATCGCCGAGAAC
>DASTKF010000161.1:0-4267 GCA_035716065.1 Gaiella sp. | reverse complement strand
GCCGGCATGCGGCAACTCGCTGCGTGCGATCCAGGCGCTCTGGAACGCCGGCGCGCCGATCACGGCGGTGGACATCCTCCCCGATCCCGCGATCCGCGCGGAGCTCTCGGCGATCTCCGACTGGCCGACGATCCCGCAGGTGTTCGTCAAGGGCGAGCTGATCGGCGGCGCCGACATCACCGAGGAGCTCTTTGCCTCCGGCGAGCTCGGCCGTAAGCTCGACGAAGCGCTCGGCGCCGACCGCGAGCAGGTCGTGAAGACCGTCGTGATGGCCGCAACCGCGGCTTAACCACCCGCAACCCGGGGTTCACGGCTCGCCGCCTATAACGGCGGTGATGAGCCTTTCCGAGACCTCGGGCTCCATCGGCACTCCGGGACGCCCCGATGCGGCCGGCCCCGCACGCGCGGGCCGGCTCGCGTCCGCCGCGCGACCGATCGCCACGCTCGCCGCCGCTTCCCTTCTCGGTGGCGGCGTGGCGCTCGCCGGCGCGTGGGCGGTCGGCGCGTTCGACGATCCCGCGCCGCTCGTCGAGGCGGCTCCGGTCACCGCGCAACAGTCGGGAGTCGCGTCGACGACCGGCTCGACCGCCATCGACGTCGCCGCTATCTACCGTCGCAGCGGGCCGGGCGTCGTCCAGATCACCTCGACCTCGAACGGGCAGTCCGGCGTCGACGTCTTCGGCAATCCCGTCGCGGGCCAGGCACAGCAGGCGCTCGGGTCGGGCTTCGTGGTCGACAAGGACGGCCACATCGTCACGAACTATCACGTCGTCCAGGGCGCCTCGCGCGTCGAGGTCAGCTTCTCGAACCAGGACACGGTCAGGGCGACGATCGTCGGCACGGATGCGTCCACGGACCTGGCGGTGCTGAAGGTCGACGTTCCGGCCAAGGCGCTCACGCCGCTCGCCCTCGCAAACTCGGACGCCGTCAGGGTCGGCGACCCCGTCGTCGCGATCGGGAACCCGTTCGGGCTCGAGCGGACGGTCACCGCGGGCATCGTCAGCGCTCTCCAACGCGAGGTGCGCTCGCCCAACAACTACACGATCGACCATGTGATCCAGACCGACGCGCCGATCAACAGCGGCAACTCCGGTGGGCCGCTGATCGACGCGCAGGGCCGCGTGATCGGCGTCAACTCGCAGATCGAGACCGCGAACGGCGGTAGCGGAAACGTCGGCATCGGGTTCGCCGTTCCGGCCAACACCGTCAAGAGCATCGTCTCGCAGCTCCTCGTTGACGGCCGGGTCGACCGCGCCTTTCTCGGCGTCACGCTCCAGGACGTGAGCCCGGACGTCGCCGGCGTGTTGCGCCTCCCGGCCAGCAAGGGCGTCCTGGTCGGCGCGGTGAAGCCCGGCAGCCCCGCCGCGAAGGCCGGCCTCGAGGGTGGAACGACCCAGGTCGTCGTCGCCGGCGAGAGCTACCAGCTCGGTGGGGACATGATCGTCGCGATCGACGGCAAGCAGGTCGCATCGGTCGACGCGCTCCGCGAGGCGATCGCCGCGCACAAGCCCGGCGACAAGGTGAGCATCACGGTCGTCCACGCGGACGGCTCGAAGAAGACGGTCGAGACTGCGCTCGCGCGGGCGCCGGAGATGCCGGCGCCGTAGCCACGGATGTAGGCGGGCGTCTCCCCTTCGCCCGCCCGCAGAAGCAGGGCGGAAGCCTGCCCGTCCCTGCAAGCCGTTCGCCCGCGTCAGCGGGCGAACGGCTCTAGAGGCGGGGCTCGGAGAGCGCCGCCTCCGTCTGCTCGTACCCGCGCTCGATCAACGCCCGCTTGGACTCGAGGGGCCATTCGAGCCCGGCCCGGAAGCTCGCGTCGAGCGAAAGCTCGCCCGGGTCGCCGCGGACGATCGTCACGGGAAGCGCACGGTCGTGCCGGAACGGGAAGCCTGAGGCCGCGAAGCGCGCCTCGACCTCCCGGAGCGCCGCGCCTCGCCGCCACGGGAGCGCGCTCCGGCGAACGGTCATGAGCACGTCCTCCCGGAGCGCCTCGAGCGCACGCAGCGAGGCGTCGCGCTCCTGGGCGGAGCGCACCTCGAGCTCGGTGTTGCGCGCGACCGTGACCCGCATCAGGCGGACGATCATGTCCGCGAGGTGGGGCGGCTCGCCGCGCTCCTCGCGCTCCTCGGCGACGCGCAGCTCGCCGATCAGCGCCCGGACGGGCGGGACGGCGCGGAACGGCTCGAGCCGGCGCCGCAGCCGCGAGAGGTTCTCCCGCGGCCCGTGCGTCGTCCGCGAGACGTAGCGGAAGCCGACGATCTCCCCCACGCCGGGGTTGTCGTAGGCGTGGCCGAGCGGGAAGTTCCGCACCCAGCCGCCGTCCGTCCCGATCACATCGCCGACGCGGAGCGGCAGCACGAGCGCGCTGATCGCTGCGGAGGCGAGCACGGCACGGGCCATCACGTCGGCCGGCGTCGTCCGGCTCGAGTAGAGGTGCTCGTAGGCGTGGAGCTCGTCCGGCAGGACGTCGTCGGTGACGTCGGTGACCGTCACGAACAGCTCGATCGGAGAGCCGGCAACCTCCTCAGCGAGCTCCTCGATCGGCGCGAGCCGCTCGGCGATCGTCTCGGGCAGGACGTAGTCGTGAAGGCCGTTCAAGGGCGTCTGCCACAGCCGGTTCGGCCGGAACGTCTCCTCCGGCCGCAGCTCCAGGACGAACGCCTCCATGTCCTCGAGGCGGTCGAGCGTCGCCATCACGCCCGACAGTGCGCCGGCCGAGGTGCCGTAGATCCAGCCGACCCTGTCCCAGAGCGGGCTCTCGCGAATCCGCCGGAGGAAGCCGAGCTCGAGCAGGAGGCCGTTCATCCCGCCGCCGGAGAGCACGAGCGCGAGATCGCGGTCGCTCATCGCATCTATTGTGCTGTCGTGGACGAGGCGGCACCGCGGAGAGGCATGCTCGACGTCCTCGACGAGCAGCTCCTGGAGGACGAGGAGCTCTGGCGCGACGACGACGCAGGCGACCACGAAGGCTGGTGGTGCGTCAGGACCGAGCCCTTCCCGTGCCCGGCGGAGGGGTGCGTGTTCGTCGCAGAGTTCATGACCGCGGCGCACCTCGTGCTCGTCTGGCAGGAGCGTGACGACCCGAACCTCCTGTGGCACGCGAACCGCGCGAAGCAAGTCGGGCGCAACCCGCGCGTCGTCTCGTACGAGCCGATCTTCGGCCCGAGCGCCTCGTACTACGCCTGGGAGGCCGCCGGGCGCCCAGTGCACGGGATCAAGAACCAGCGACCGGTGTCCTCCTGACGGAGGACACTAGACGACCAGCAAAGCTATTTGACTGGTGTCGCCGCGGACGGTACGTTCGCGTCGATGGCGGAGACCTCGCAGCCGGGCGGCCGCGCTCCCGCGCCCGAGCCGCTCGATCTCGTCCAGGACTTCGTCAACACCGAGGTGCCCGACTGGCACCGCGACGACATCTCCACGCCGGCCGCGCTCGCCGCGTGGCTCCGCGCGCGAGGGCTGATCCGCGCCGGCGACGTCGTCGACGGCGAGGCCTTTGTGGCGGCTCGCGCGCTTCGGACAGCGCTGCGTGAGCTCGCGCTCGCGAACACCCTCGGCGAGGCGCCGTCCCAGGAGCGTCGTGCGACGATCGACGCCGTGCTCGGCGCGTTCCCTCTCGTCGTCCGGGTTGGCGACGACGGGCCGGGGGTCGCGCCGTCCGGCCGCGGCGCGGCGCGCGGGCTGGCCGCGATCGTCGCCGTCGTCGCGGCGGCGCAGGCAGCGGGAACCTGGGACCGGCTCAAGGCCTGCCGGCAGGACACGTGCGGCTGGCTCTTCTACGACGTCTCGCGCAACCGCTCCTCGAGCTGGTGCTCCATGCAAATCTGCGGCGGGCGCGAGAAGTCGCGTGCCTATCGCCGCCGCAGGGTCGAAAGGCCGGGGTAGTGCGCAGCGCGACGTACGTCGTCGGTCTCGCGTTCCGGCGCCTCCGGCGGCGGAACGGCGGCGCGCTCGGCGCCGCGCTCGGCATCGCAGCGGCCGCCGCCGTGCTGGCCGGGATCCTCGTGGGCGCCACGGTCGCGAAGGACCGGAGCGTGGCGCAGAACGTCGAGCGCCTTCCCGCGGCCACGCGCGCCGTGCGCGCGTCGTGGTTCGGCGTCCCGGCCGGGCGCGACGAGTCGTGGCGCGCCCTCGACGGGCAGGCGCGCGCGGCGCTCGCGCAGCTACCGGCCGGAGAGCCGGTGCCGATCGTCCTCGTCCGCGAGGCGACGCTCGGCGGAGCGTTCGTCGGCCTCGCCGCGGTCGACGGGCTCGCACCCCACGTCCT
>DASTKF010000160.1:0-10674 GCA_035716065.1 Gaiella sp. | reverse complement strand
CTCGAGGTCGGCGACGAGCGAGGCGTAGCGACGGAACCGTCGCGCGGCGCCGGTCGCGAAAGCGGCCCGGTACGCATCGGCGGCCGCCGAGTCGAGGGTGGCGGCGTAGGCCTCGCGGAGATCGAGCAGGCGGTCGGCGATCGCGTCCACGACGAGCTGGTAGTCGCCATAGGCCTCCTCCGCCGTCTCCCGTCCCGCCGCGTTCCACGCGGCCTCGGCGTCCTCGGCCTCGTGGAGCAGCTCGGCGTCGTCCTCGGCGAACAGGCTCAGCTGGCGCTCCACGAGCTCGTCGAACGGCCCGCGGCGCCGGAGCTTCACATGATCTCCTCGTACAGAGCGAGGTGCGCCGCGGCGGCGGCGTCCCACGTGAGCTCCGCGCGGGCGCGCCCAGCACCGTCGCGTGCCGCTGCGAGCGCGTCGGCGTCGTCGAGCAGCTCCCTGAGCGCAGTGGCCAGTCCCTCGACGTCCCCCGGAGGCACGACCCGTCCCGCGCCGAAGCGAGCGACTACCTCGCCGAGGCCTCCGACGTCGTAGACGACCGCAGGCACACCCGCGCCGAGCGCCTGCAGGAGAGCACCCGACTGGTCGAGCTCCGCCCGGTACGGGAAGACGGCGACGGTTGCCTCCGCCAGCGCGCGCTCGAGCTCTGTCGGGCCGAGGTACCCGAGCCGCCATTCGGCTCGATCGCCCGCAGTCTGCCGAAGCCGGTCGAGCGCGATTCGGGGATCCCCTGCGACGAGCAGGCGGGCGCCGTTGACGGCCAGCGTCGCGCGAATCGCGTCCGGAAGCCCCTTGTAGGGCCGGATCACGCCGGGTGCGAGCACCGTCCGGCCGTCGTCGGCCCGCGGCGGGTCGCTGCGGAAGACGGGGTGGGGGACGACGCGGAGCCGCTCCGGGCTCACGCCGTGTCCTGCCAACGTGTCGCGCCCCCGCTCGGAGTGGACGACGACGCGGTCGAAGCGGCTGAACAGCCGCCGCCAGAGCCGGTGCCGGCCCGCCGTGCGCCGGGGTACGAGGTCGTGGGCGGTGAAGACGAGCGGCCGCCTGGTCCGGAGCAGGAGCACGTCGAGCTCCGGCACGGCGAGCCACTGCAGGTGCAGGACGTCGGCGCGCCGGGCGAGGAGCCGGCGCATCGCGATCGGGTGCTCGAGCGTCTTGGCCGCGCGGCGCACCGAGCTGCGGCCGATGGTGCTCGAGCGCGCGTAGAACCCGTCGACGAGCTCGTACCCATCCGCGTCGGGCCGCGTGCCGAACCGGAACGGCGACGTGACGAGCTCGACCGTCGCCCCTGCGTGGCCGAGCGCGGACGCGAGCTCGTGGTCGTACGGAGGCGTGAACGCAGGGGGATCGGCGAGGACGACGTGCATCGGCGCAGAGCGACGACGGTACCCGTAGCCTCGGCGGCCGGAGAAGCGATGCAGCTCGTCGTCCGCACCTGGAACGTGTTCCACGGGAACGCCGACCCGCCGAGGCAGGCGGGGTATCTGCGCAGGATGATCGAGCTCGTCACGGGCGACGGTCCCGACGTCGTCTGCCTCCAGGAGGTGCCTGTGTGGGCGCTCCCGAGGATCGACAACTGGTCCGGGATGCGCCGCTTCGACGCCGTCACGCGCCCGCCACTCTGGCCGGGGCCGGTGTCGAAGTGGGTCACGCGCGCACACCAGGGGTTCTTCCGCTCCGGTCTCGCCGGGCAGGCGAATGCGATCCTCGTCGCACCGCGGCACGCGGCGACCGATCTCGGGCACGAGCGCATCTCGGAGCACGGGCGCGAGCGCCGGCTCGTCCACGCGGTCCGGATCGCGGGGACCTCCGGCGTGACGGTCGCGAACCTCCACGCCTCGAACGACCACGCGAACCCCGACGTGCCGCGCGGGGAGGCGATGCTCGCCGCGGCATTCGCGGAGGGCGTCGCGAACCAGGGCGACGTGATCGTGATCGCAGGCGACTTCAACGTCCTCGATCCCGCGCTCGAGGCCTTCGCCGGGACGCGGGACGGGATCGACCAGGTCCTGGTCCGCGGCGCGCGCCTCGAGTCCGTTGTCGCGTGGCCGCGCGACCGCCGCATGCAGAATGGCGTCGTGCTCTCCGACCACCCCGTCGTCGAGGCACGCATCGAGACGGAGACTCCGTGACGTTCGAGGAGGCCCGCGCTCTCTTCCCCGTATTGCGGCGGATCGCGTACCTCAACGCAGGCACCTTCGGGCCGCTCGCGCGCTCGGTCGCGGACGCGCTCGTGGAGGCGGTCGAGCACGACGCGGAGCACGGCCGAAGCGGCTCGCCGTACTTCGAGCAGACGATTGCGCTGCGGGAGGAGGCTCGTCAGGCCTTCGCGGGGCTCGTCGACGCCGATCCGGCGCAGGTGGCGCTCACGAGCTCCACCACCGAGGGCTGCGCGATCGTCGTCCGCGGCCTCGGCCTCGAGCCGGGCGACGAGGTCGTGACGACGACCGACGAGCACTTCGGGCTCCTGGGCCCGCTCGGCGCGAGCCTCGCGACGGTTGTCGTCGTCGAGCCCGACCCCGACGCGATTCGCGCCGCCGTCACGTCGCGGACGCGCCTGATCGCGTCCTCGCCCGTGCTCTGGACGACCGGAGCGGTGCTCCCGCTCGGAGAGCTCGGAGCCGAGACCGGCATTCCGGTGTTGGCCGACGGCGCCCAGGCGGTCGGCGCGATCCCGACCACGGCAGACGGCTTCGACTTCCTCACGATCTCGGGCCAGAAGTGGCTTTGCGGGCCGGACGCGACGGGCGCGCTCGTCGTCCGCGACCCGGAGCGGCTCGCCGTGACGTCGCCCAGCTACTTCGCGCAAACCGGGTACGACCCCGACGGCGCGTACGAGCCACAGGCGGGCGCGCGCAGGCTCGAGCCCGGCTGGTGGTCGCAGGGAACGCTCCGGGCGATGCTCGCAGCACTCGCGCTCCGCCCCGCGTGGTGCTTCGAGCGCGCGTCGGAGGCTGCCGAGCGGTGCCGGGAGCTGCTGTCGCGGCGCGTCGAGGTCGTGACGCCGGCCGAGCGTGCGACCCTCGTCAGCTTCCGTCCCGACGGCGAGGAGCCCGCGGACGTCGTCTCCCGGCTCCATGCGGCCGACGTCCACGTCCGGGAACTGCCCGGGCGTGGGCTCGTCCGCGTGTCATGCGGCTGGTGGACGAGCGACGACGACCTCGACCGCCTCGTCGCCGCCCTCGACCGCTGATCCCCGCCCGCCGGCGCGCCGCGCGTGGCGAGGCGTGCCAGGCACGTCGCCACGTCCCGTCGCAACACGGCCCGAATCGACAGTCCTCTAGGTCGGCACAAGGAGCGCCGCGCGGTCTCGAACAAAGGTGGCGTAACTCTCGGCCGCCGGCGCACCGCGGCCGAAGTGAGCACGGACTCGAGCCGCCGCGAGGAACCGCGGACACCGCTCGAGGCCAGCAGTAGCGCGGAAACTGCTCCATTCCCAGTCTGCTGGGTCATCGCACAAGCCCGCAGTGACGGGGTTCAGCACGACGTACCGGATCGCGTCGAGGAAGTGCGCCTCGGACGTGATTACGACCGAGGCATAGCGCGCCTCGAACAGATGACCGACATGTCCGTGACGCTCATTGAAGCGCCGCGCGTACAGACCGTTCAACCGGTGCATTCCCGCCGAGAGATTCGGGGCCGAGAGCGAGAGGACGACGTGGAAGTGATTCGTCATCAGGCAGTAAGCAAGACATCTCCAACGGCAGCGGTACACCGATTGGGCCAGGAACGCCATGAACATGCGCCTGTCGGCGTCGTCGACGAAGATTCGGTCGCGTCGGATGCCTCGTGCAGTCACATGTAGGGAGCCCTCGAGCGGTTGGATGCGCGCTGCACGGCCCACCGGGCGGGACGTTAGGCGACTGCCGGCAAGGCGTCCAGATGACCAGTGAGGCGATGTCCCGATCGGACATGGCCACGTGCCTGGCACGACGTTCGACGACGTGCGCCCCCGCCATTCCGCCCGTGCTGCGGCGAAGCGTCAGGCGGCGTCGGCGGCGGTGCGGAGCCCGAGCTCGCCCGCGATCGGCTGCAGAGCCGCGATCACGTTCGCGATGTGCTCGTCGAGCTCCAGACCGATCAGCTCAGCGCCGGCGTAGACCTCGTCGCGGTGCACGCCGGCCGCGAAGGACGGCTGCTTGAGCTTCTTCCGGACCGACTTCGGCTCCAGACCCTCGAGGCCGGTCGGCCGCACGAGCCCACAGGCGTGGACGAAGCCGGAGAGCTCGTCACAGGCGAAGAGCGTCTTCTCGAGCTGCGTCTCGCGCGGCAGCTCGAGGTGCTCCGCGTGCGACAGCACCGCCCTGATCACGATCTCCGGGTACCCCTCCTCGCGGAGGATCGGCGCACCGTCCTGCGGATGCTTGTCGAGCGTGGGGTGGATCTCGTAGTCGAAGTCGTGGAGCAACGCGACGCATCCCCACAGCTCCTCGTCCTCGCCGAAGCGCCGCGCGTACCCGCGCACCGACGCCTCGACGGCGAGCGCGTGGCGGCGGAGCGACTCGCTCTGCGTGTAGCGGGTCAGCGTTGCCCAGGCCCTGTCGCGGGTGACCTCCACGGAGCCGGGTACGATACCGCCCCGCTATGCAGTCGTTCGTGATCGAAGGCGGACGTCCGCTGTCGGGGACCGTTCGCGCCGCAGGAAACAAGAACGGGGCGCTCCCGATCCTGGCGGCGACCGTGATGGCGTCCGGGCCGGTCGTCCTCTCGAACGTCCCGAGGATCCGCGACGTCGAGACGATGGTCGAGATCCTCGCCGGTCTCGGTGCGGACGCCGCGTGGACCGGCCCCAACGAGGTGCGGGTCGATGCCACCACCGTGACGAGGACCGAGCTCGATCCCGTCCTCGGCCGGGAGATCCGCGCGTCGTTCCTCCTCGCAGGCCCGCTGCTCGCGCGCTTCGGTCGCGCGACGGTGCCGCCGCCCGGAGGCGACGTGATCGGCCGCCGGCGGCTGGACACGCACATCCACGCGTTCATGGAGCTCGGCGTCGAGGTGGTGCTCAACGGTGCCTACGACCTGCGCACCGACGGTCTCCGCGGCAAGCGGATGTTCCTCGACGAGGCGTCGGTGATGGCGACGGAGAACGCCGTCATGGCTGCGGTGCTCGCCGAGGGCGAGACGATCGTCGGCCATGCCGCCTGCGAGCCGCACATCCAGGATCTCTGCCACTTCCTCGTCTCGCTCGGCGCGCAGATCGAGGGCATCGGCTCGAACATCGTGCGGATCACGGGCGTGCCCGAGCTCCGCGGCGGCGAGCACCGGATCCGGCCGGAGCACGTCGAGGTCGCGAGCTTCGCGGCGCTCGCCGCCACGACCGGGGGCGACGTGACGATCGAGGACGTCGAGCCCGACGACCTGATCTCGATCGTCCCGGCGTTCCGCAAGCTCGGGATCACGCTCGAGGTGGGGGAGACGTCCGTTCGCGTCCCGCCGGGGCAGGAGCTGCACGTCGTGGACGACCTCGGCGACCAGATCCCGAAGATCGAGAGCGGCATCTGGCCCGCGTTCCCCGCCGACCTGACCTCGATCGCCGTGGTCGCGGCGACGCAGGCCCGCGGCACGGTGCTCGTCTTCGAGAAGATGTTCGAGAGCCGGCTCTTCTTCGTCGACAAGCTCGTCTCGATGGGCGCCCGCATCATCCTCTGCGATCCGCACCGCGTCGTCGTGACCGGGCCCGCGCGTCTGTACGGGCAGCGGCTGGAGAGCCCCGACATCCGTGCGGGGATGGCGATGGTGATCGCCGCGCTCTGCGCCGACGGCGAGTCGAGCATCGGCAACATCGGACAGATCGACCGCGGCTACGAGCGGATCGACGAGCGGCTGCACGCACTCGGCGCGTCGATCGAGCGGACGGAGCTGTGAGCGGCGCCCGGCTCTCGGACGGCACCGGGGCCGCGAACGTCGCGACCGGCGTCCCCGTCCTCGACCACCTGCTCGCGGAGCTGGCCCGTGCCGCCAGGTTCGACCTCGCGCTCGAGATCGACCCCGACGATCCCGAGGCGGAGGTCGACGCCGCCGGCACCGCGCTCGGGCGCGCCGTCGCGCCGCGGCTCGAGCCCGGGGCGTACGGCGAGGCGACGATCCCGGCGGACGAGGCGCTCGCCATGGTCGTCGTCGAGCGGGCGGACCGACCGCTCGTCGCCTCGAACGCCGACCTGACGGGAGCCGGCGGGCTCGGAACCGACCTCGCCGCGCGCTTCCTCGGCAGGCTTGCCGAGGAGGCCGGCCTCACGATCCACGTCCGGCTCATGGAGGGCGAGGACACGGGACACGCCCTCGCGGCGATCTTCAAGGCGCTCGGCGTCGCGCTCGCGCGGGCGATCCGGGGCGGCAACTGACGAAAGGGGACACACCGTGGACAAGCGCGTGATCCGCACCGAGGCCGCTCCCGCACCGTTCCAGGGCGCGCCCTACAACCAGGCGATCGTCGCCGGCGAGCTCGTCTTCGTCGCCGGGCAGCTCGGGCTCAAGCCGGGGGACACGGCGATAGAGGGTGACGTCGCGACGCAGACAGGGCAGGCGCTCTCCAACCTCGCCGCCATCCTCGACGCCGCTGGGAGCTCGATGGACAGGCTCGTGAAGACCAGCGTCTTCCTGCTCGACCTCGCGGACTTCCAGGCGATGAACGAGGTCTACGCGACCCGTGTCGGCAGTCAGCCTCCGGCTCGCTCGACGTTCCAGGTCGCCGGGCTTCCCTCCGGCGCCCGCGTCGAGATCGAGGCCGTCGCCCACCTCTAGACAGCGCCGGCTCCGCCGCCCCGTGTCGACCGAGATCCGCCGCTACGTCCGCTCGCTCGGCCTCGATGCGTACATCGTCGGGGGCGCCGTGCGCGACGAGCTGCTCGAGATCGATCACGCGGACGAGGACTTCCTCGTTCCGGGCGTCGACCACGCGGGCCTGCGCGCGGCACTCGAGCCGCATGGACGGATCGAGGATCTCGAGGTCCACGGCCAGCTCGTCGGCGTCCGCTTCTATCCGCGCGACCCGGCGATCAGGGCGCTTGCGCCGGCAGGGCTCGAGCTGACACCACCCCGACGTGAGGAGAGCGTGGGCCCGGGGCACCGCGACTTCGCGATCGTCGCCGACCCGAGCGTGTCGATCGTCGACGACATGGCGCGGCGCGACTTCACCGTCAACGCGATGGCCAGGCGCCTCGAGACCGGCGAGCTCGTCGATCCCTTCGGCGGACGCGCGCACCTCGAGCGGCGCGAGCTCCACACGGTCAGCGCCGACAGCTTCCGCGAGGACCCTCTCCGGATCCTGCGAGGGTTGCGGCTGCTCTCCCAGCTCGGGTTCGCGCTCACGGACGACACGCTCGCGCAGATGCGCGCCGAGGCGGACGGCCTGCGGCACGTCTCCGGCGAGCGGATCGGCGGCGGCCTGGCGGCGGACGGCATGGGGGAGCTCTCGAAGCTCCTGCTCGGTGGCCGGCCGGCCGAGGCGCTCCGTATCGCGTGCGACACGGGCGTGCTCGTCGAAGTCCTGCCGGAGTACGCGGCTGTGATCGGCTACGGCCTCGACTCGGCGCGGCAGCCCGGCCCGCTCGAGGAACACCTCTTCGCCGTCGTCCAGGAGACGGCCGAGCTCGGCGCAGAGCTGAGCGTGCGCCTCTGTGCGCTGCTCCACGACCTGGGCAAGCCCGAGGCCGACCGAACAGGAGCGGATCATGCGCAGGTCGGCGCCGACATCGCCGGCCGGGTGATGCGGCGGCTTCGCTACCCGAACGCGCTCCGCGACGAGGTCCGGCGCCTCGTGGCGGGCCACTCGTACCGCCTCGACGGCCCGATCGACGGCCTGTTCGCCCGGCGTTTCCTCGCCTCGCACGGGATCGACCGCGCGCGACGCCTCGTGCTGCACAAGCGAGCCGACCTCGGCGCGAAGCACGTCGCGGCGTGGGAGCGCGAGCACCTCGCCGCGCTCGAGCGGCTGCTCGAGGAGGAGCGGGAGAGCCCACACCGCCTGTCGCACCTCGCGATCGACGGCGACGACCTGATCGCAGCCGGATACCGCGAAGGCCCTGCGATCGGCGGTGCGCTCGCCCGCCTCCTCGATCTCGTCGTCGACGATCCCGCCCTCAACGACCGCGAGACCCTGCTCGCCGAGGCCCGCCGATGGCTGCCCTGAGCGCCGCCGCCGTCCGCGAGCGGTACCTGCGCGTCCGTGACGAGGCAGGGCCCTCCGTCACCGTGGTGGCCGCGACGAAGTACGTGCCGATCGACCAGCTCGGCGTGCTCGTCGATGCCGGCGTCGAGGTCGTGGGGGAGAACCGGGCTCAGGACCTCGCCGCGAAACACGCCGTCTACGGCGACGCCTTTCGCTGGCACTTCATCGGCCATCTGCAGTCGAACAAGGCGAAGGTCGTCAACGCGATCTGCGAGCTCGTCCACTCCGTCGACTCGGAGTCCACCGCCCGGCGGCTCACGGTCCCGGCGCTCCTCGAGGTGAACCTCTCGGGGGAGCAGACGAAGTCGGGCGTCGCGCCGGGGGAGATCGCCGGCTGGCTCGAGCGGTTCCCCGCGATCCTCGGGCTGATGACGATGCCGCCGCTCGCGGACGACCCGGAGGCGTCGCGTCCGTTCTTCCGGCGGCTCGCGGAGCTCGCCGGCGAGCATGGGCTGGCGGAGCTCTCGATGGGCACCTCGCAGGACTGGCGCGTGGCGGTCGAGGAAGGCGCAACGCTCGTCCGCGTTGGCTCGACGCTCTTCGGCTAGGACGTGTTCGTCGTCACGAGGGGCTACGATCCCGCCTGACATGGGCCTCGGAGACGTCTGGAACCGCACCCTCGTCTACTTCGGCATCGCCGAGGACGAGGAGTGGGACGACGAGGAGCTGACGACGACGAGCGAGGAGCTCGAGCGCGGGTACCGCAGGCGCGAGCGCGCGAACGTCCGCCGACTTCCGAAGCGGCGCGAGGCGGACGCGTGGTCGGAGCCGGACAGCGTGTCCGAGCCCGACTCCGAGGCACCGCCGGCGCGATCGCCGTCCTCGAGGCGCGCCCGGCTCCGCGGCGTCGACAGCTCGGGGTCGCAGGTGCGGGTGCACCTCGTCCTCCCGCGCAGCTTCAACGACGCCCAGCAGATCGCGGACCGGTTCAAGGACTCCGTCCCGGTGATCCTGAACCTCCAGTCCGCCGACACGGAGCTCTCGAAGCGCCTCATCGACTTCGCCAGCGGGCTCACGTACGCGCTCGACGGCAGCATGCAGCGCGTCGCCGACAAGGTCTTCCTGCTGACTCCTCGGAACGTCGAGGTGTCCGCGGAGGAGCGCGCCAGGGCGCTCGATCCGGCAGGCGCATTCTTCAACCAGGCCTGACGTCTCGCCGGCGCCGGCGAGAGGAACCGCGCAAATGGGCGAGAATGCCTGCCCATGGGCGACGCGGGCGTCGGCTCGATGCTGCTGGCCGACACGGCGACGTCGGTGCAGCGCTTCGTGTCCGTTTTCGTCGGCGTCTACGTCCTGTTGATCTTCGCCTACATCATCGCCTCGTGGGTCCCGGCCGGCAGCTCGCCGACGCTCGAGCGGGTTCGGCAGTTCCTGTACGACGTCTGCGAGCCCTACCTGCGAATCTTCCGCCGCGTGATCCCACCGCTCGGACCGCTCGACCTGTCGCCGATCATCGGCGTGATCGCGCTCTACGTCCTGGAACGGCTCGTGAACACCCTGATCGGACGAATCCTGTGAGCAAGGAGGAGACGAGATGTCACTGACACCGGTGGAAGTGCGGCACCTGGAGCTGCGCCGCGGCCTCTTCGGCTACCGGCGCTCGAGTGTCGAGAAGGCGATCGACGACGTGGCGGACAGCTTCGAGGCCGTCTGGCGCGAGCGCGCCGAGCTCGGCGAGCGCGTTCACGTGCTCGAGACAGAGGTGGCGCGCCACGTCGAGCTGGAGACGCTCCTGCGCTCGACGCTCGTCTCGGCGGAGCGGGCTGCGCAGGACATGAAGGAGCAGGCCCGCCGGGAGGCGGACGTGATCGTCCAGGAGGCGAGTGCCGAAGGCAGGCGCCTCGTGCGCGACGGGATCGCCGAGAAGGAGCAGCTCCTCGCCGAGACGCACCGCATCCGGACGATGCTCCGGGCTGCGCTCGAGATCGTCTCCGACGGCACGAACGAGGCCGCCGAGGCGGCAGAAGAGACGAGCCCGCCCGAGATTCAGCGCCTCGCCGGATAGCGGCGCCTGCGTCGACTGCGCGCGCCACTATCCTTCGGGCGTGCAGTCGACTCGGCAACCGGCCGTCGCGTCGCGCGGAACCGTCAGGCTCCGCCTGCGAGTGTCGCCCGGTGCGCGCCGCTCGGAGGTCGTCGGGCGGCTCGGCGACGCCTGGAAGCTCCGCGTTCGCTCGGCGCCCGAACGGGGGCGGGCGAACGACGAGGTCTCCGAGCTCCTCGCGCGCACGCTGCGTCTGCCCGCCCGCGACGTCCGGGTCGTTTCAGGTCACGCATCGCGGGACAAGCTCGTAGAGATCGACGGGCTGACCGTCGGAGAAGCGGAGCGCAGGCTCTCATCGGGAAAGGACGACATCGCGTGACCATCGAGCTCGACACCCGGCGCCGTGAGCTTCTCGATCTCCGCGAGCGGTTTCTCCGCGCCGCCCAGGACATCGTCGACGACGACACCGAGGACGGTGAGCTCTCGAGCGCTGCGGGCGACCAGCACCTCGCAGACCACGCGA
>DASTKF010000159.1:0-6700 GCA_035716065.1 Gaiella sp. | reverse complement strand
CGCGGCGATGGTCAACGCGCTGCACCTGATCTCCGTCCAGCGCGGTTACGACCCGCGGGACTTCCTGCTCGTCGCCTTCGGCGGCGCCGGGCCGGTGCACGCGAGCGCGATCGCGCGAGAGGCGCAGATGCCGGCGGTGCTCGTCCCGCCGAGCCCGGGGATCTTCTCGGCGACGGGCCTCTTGACCACCGACCTCAAGCGGGACGCGGCGACCACCGTCATGCGCCGCGCCGACGAGGCGAAGGAGGCGGAGCTCGACGCGCTCTTCGTGGAGCTCGAGCGTGCGGGGGCCGAGGAGCTCGCCGCCGAGGGGCTCGACAGCGACCGCATCGAGTTCCAGCGCAAGCTCGACGTCCGCTACGTCGGGCAGAGCTTCGAGCTGACCATCCCTGCGGGCTCCGACCTGCTCGAGCGCTTCCATGCCCAGCACGAGCGGACGTACGGGTTCGCCGCCCCGGGCGAGCCGGTCGAGATCGTCTCGATCCGCCTGACGAGCGTCGGCCGGATCGACAAGCCGCCAACGCGAACGCTCGAGGCGGGCGAGGCGCCGCCGCCCCGAGGGCACCGCCCCGTGTACTTCGCCGAGAGCGGCGGCTACGTCGACTGCGCGATCCACGACCGCGGCGCGCTGCCCGCCGGGGCGAGGCTCGATGGCCCTGTCGTCGTCGAGGAGCTCGACTCGACGACCGTCGTCCACCCCGGCTTCACCGTCCGCGTCGACGACATCGGGAACCTCCACATCGAAAAGGAGCACGCGTGACCGCCACCCAGCCGTACGGCATCGTCGTCTCCAAGGACGTGATGGTCGAGATGCGCGACGGCATCCACCTCGCGACCGACCTGCACAGGCCCGGCCGAGGCGGCGAGCTTGCCCCCGGGAGCTTCCCGACGATCGTCTGCATCACGCCGTACGACAAGACCGAGCGGCGCTACACGGAGATCGCCGACTTCTTCGTGCCGCACGGGTACGCGGTCGTGCTGCAGGACCTCCGCGACCGCCACCGCTCCGAGGGCACGAAGGAGTACTTCCACAGCGCGACGCCGCACACGGGCGAGGACGGCTACGACACGATCGAGTGGATCGCGGCGCAGCCGTGGTCGAACGGGCGCACCGGCATGGTCGGCAGCTCGTACGCGTGCATCACGCAGATCCGCACGGCGCTCGAGCGGCCGCCGCACCTCACCGCGATCTGGCCCGACGTCGCGCCGACCACGACGTACCACCACCAGACGCGCGAGGGCGGCGCGATGCAGCTGCACATGTTCTGGGCCCTCTACATCCACGCCGCCGACGCGCAGGAGGTGCAGGCGAACCCGGCGCTGCAGGAGGACGTCTGGGACGACCTGCGCAACCTGCGCGAGCTCATGTGGGGCTGGCCGTGGCACAAGGGCGAGCGCGCGCTCAAGCACGTGCCGGCGCTCGACGAGACGCTGGAGAACTACGCGACGCGCGGCGCCTACGACGACTGGTGGGCGAAGAAGGAGAACGACTTCGCGCGCTTCTTCGGAGAGCACGCCGACATCCCCGCGACGATGACGACCGGCTGGTACGACGGGTTCCCGCACTCGGGCACCGAGTACTTCGCCGCGATGCAGGAGAAGAACGAGTCGCCGCAGCGACTGATCGTCGGGCCGTGGAGCCACGTCGGCATGCGCGGCGACGCGACGTTCACGCTCGACGTCGACTTCGGCGAGGCGTCGAGGTGGGGCGTGCAGCGCTACTTCCAGGAGCAGCTCGCGTGGTTCGACCGCTTCCTCCCGGACGACGCGACGGGTCAGCCCCCCGACGAGGCGCCGGTGAAGCTCTTCGTCATGGGCGGCGGCAGCGGCCGGAAGACCGAGGAGGGGAAGCTCGACCACGGCGGCCACTGGCGCGACGAGCACGAGTGGCCGCTTGCGCGTGCGGTGCCGACGACCTTTCACCTGCGCGGTGACGGCTCGCTCTCGAGCGAGGCGGGTGACGACGAGCCGCGGCGCTTCACGTACGACCCCGAGGATCCGGTGCCGACGATCGGCGGCAACTACTGCGCCGTCGGCGAGCTGCCGCCCGCCGGGGAGGGGATGGAGCCGATGTGGATGCGGCTGCTCAACCCGGCGCTCTTGATGCGCAACATCATGACGCCGGGCCCTGCCGACCAGGTCGAGTCCGACGCCTACTTCACGTCCAAGGTGCCGGGGCGCAAGCTCGCCGACCGTGACGACGTGCTCGTCTACGAGACCGCGCCGCTGGCCGAGCCCGTCGAGGTGACCGGCCGCGCGACCGTGAAGCTCCGCATCGCGTCGTCGGCCGTCGACACCGACTTCACCGCGAAGCTGGTCGACGTGTACCCGCCGAACAAGGACTACCCCGACGGCTACGCGATGCTGATCAACGACTCGGTCATCCGCTGCCGCTACCGCAACGGCTTCGAGCACGAGGAGCTGATGGAGCCGGGGCAGGAGTACGAGGTCTCGATCCTGCTGCCGCCAACGTCGAACGTGTTCGCCGCCGGACACCGCATCCGCGTCGACGTCTCCTCGTCGAACTTCCCGCGCCTCGAACGGAACCCGAACACGGGCGAGCCGATCGGCCGTCACACGCGCATGGAGGTCGCCGAGCAGACGGTGTTCGGCGGCGAGGTGATCTTGCCGGTGATCCCGGGGTGATCGACTGGGTTCCGGTGCCGGCGGGGCCGTTCGCGATGGGGCGTGACGCCGCCGACGCGTTCCCTCCCGAGGAGGACGAGCGCCCGCGACGCGTCGTCGCACTCGACGCGTTCCGGCTCTCGCGCCTGCCGGTGACGAACCGCCGCTTCCACGGCGAGGGCGACGAACGCCCGGTGACGTATGTGTCGCGGGCGGAGGCGGAGGCGTTCTGCGAGCGGGAGGGCGTGCGGCTTCCGACGGAGGAGGAGTGGGAGGCGGCGGCGCGCGGGAGCGACGACCGGCTCTGGCCGTGGGGCGACGACCTGCCCGATCCCTCGCGAGCGACCTTCGCGGCCGGGATCGGAGGGCCGTCGGAGGTGGGCGTGCATCGCGCGGGCGCCTCGGCGTGCGGCGCCCTCGACATGGCGGGCAACGTCTGGGAGTGGACGAGCGGCGACTCCGTCCGCGGCGGGTCGTACCTCAGCGGCCCGAACGAGCTTCGCTGCTCGTACCGGTTCCCGGTCGACCCCGCGGCGCGCGACCCGTACGTCGGCTTCCGCGTCGTCGCCGTCGACCCCTCGGCGGACTTCGACTGGGTCGACGTCCCCGGCGGCGACTACCCGATCGGGCGAGACCCGGAGAGCGAGCACGACGTCGTCGACGTCGAGACCTTCGAGCTCGGCCGGACGCCGGTCACGAACGGCCAGTACGCGGGCTTCGTCGCGGACGGCGGCGCCGGGCGGCCGCCGCACTGGCCTGCTCCGGACGACCATCCCGTGACCTTCGTCGACTGGCACGACGCCACCGCGTTCTGCGTCTGGGCGGGCGGGCGGCTCCCGAGCGAGACGGAGTGGGAGAAGGCCGCGCGCGGGACGGACGCGCGCCGGTTTCCGTGGGGCGACGAGGAGGACGCGAGCCGCGCCGCCGTCGGCTCCGGTCTCAAGCGGGGGGCGACGTCGCCGGTTGGCGCACACCCGCGCGGCGCGAGCCCTTACGGTCTCCAGGACATGGCGGGCAACGTCTGGGAGTGGACGTCGACGGAGACGGGTGACGGCGAGCGCGTGCTGCGCGGCGGCTCGTACGCGAGCCCCGGGCTCGCGTGGGCGAGATGCGCGATGCGGAGCTGGAGCCGACCCGAGCGCCGCCAGGCACACATCGGCTTCCGGGTCGCGAGGGACAGCCGTGGGCGTTGACGCGAACAGGCTTCGCGACCTGACTCTCGAGCTCGTCGAGGTAGGGAGCCCGACGGGCGACACCGCCGACGTCGCGCGGCTCTACGCGCGCAAGCTCGGGGAGATCGGGTTGGACGTCGAGGTGCTCGACGACCCCTTCCCGGCGACCCCGATCGTGATCGGCCGCCTCCGCGGCGGTGAGCCGGGGCCGACGGTCGTCCTCAACGGCCACCTGGACACGGTGCCGATCCCACACGATCCGGCGCGGGTCGAGGGCGGGCGCGTGTGGGGCCGAGGCAGCGCCGACATGAAGGGCCCCGTCGTCGCGGCGACCGAAGCTGTGCGTGTCGTGGCCGAGTCCGGGCGATCCTTCCCCGGCGAGCTCGTGCTCGTGGCGATCGGCCTCCACGAGGCGCCGGGTGGGCGCGGCGAGGACCTGACGTGGCTTCTCGGCGAGCACGGCTTCACCGCGGACTACGCGATCGTCTGCGAGCTGGCGGGCGACCGCCTCGTCGCCGCACACATGGGGCAGGCGACGGTCGAGATCGAGATCACGCGCGAGGGGATGCCGACCCACGAGCTGCAGACGCCGGCAGGGACGCCGAATCCGATCCTCGTCGCGGCGCGGGTGATAGAGGCGGTCCGTGCGCGGAACGAGGAGCTGTCCGCGACCGAGCACCCGTGGGTCGGCGCAGAGACGTACTTCTTCGGCGAGGTTCACGGCGGCGACTTCTACAACCGTCACCCGGCGACGTGCCGCCTGGTCGGGACGCGTCGCTGGGCGCCGGGCAACACCCTCGCCGCGGTGCAGGCGGAGTACGACGCCCTCGTCGCGCCGATCGCGGCGGAGTCCGGTTGCACGATCGACGTCCGGCTGAAGCTCGTGCGTGACGCGTACTCGATCGAGCCCGAGCATCCGCTCGCCATCGCGCTCACCGACGGCTACGAGGAGGTGACGGGCGAGCCGCTCGAGACGACCGGAGTCAAGGTCGTCGCCGACGCGGCGATCTTCCAGGCGGTCGGCGGCATCCCGACCGTCTACCACGGCCCGCGCGGGGAGGGGGCCCACGCGGACGTCGAGTCGATCGCCGTCGACGAGCTCGCCCGCTCGGCACGGATCTACCTCGCGACGCTCGAGCGACTCTGGGCCGCCGCCCGCAACCCAGCGCAGTGAGCCGAGCGGAGTACGACGAGCTGCGGTCGTCCTTTCGTTGGGACCTTCCCGAGACGCTCAACCTGGGCGTCGACGTCAGCGAGCGGCAGCCGCGCGACGCCCCCGCGATTCTCGTCACCGACGGGCGGGCGATCACGCGGACGGTCACGTTCGGCGAGCTCGCGGACGAGTCGAACCGGCTCGCGAACGCGCTGCGCGGGCTCGGGGTCGGGTTCGGCGACCGCATCGGGATCGTCCTCCCGCAGCGGCCCGAGACGGCCGTCGCGCACATCGCCGCGGCAAAGGTCGGCGCGATCGCGGTGCCGCTCTCCGTCCTCTTCGGGCCGGACGGGCTCGCGACGCGGCTCCGCGACGCGGACGTCCGCGTCGTGCTCGGCGAGGGGGAGCCTCTCGAGCGCGTTGCCGGGCTCGGGCTCGACGTTCCCCTCCTCGACGTCGACCGCGATCTGCCGGCCCTGCTGGCGGGCGCCTCGCCGCGGTTCGAGGCGGTCGCGACCACGCCCGACACGCCCGCGCTCCTCGTCTACACGTCGGGCACGACCGGCCCGCCGAAGGGAGCGCTCCACGCGCATCGCGTGCTCGCCGGCCACCTGCCGGGCTTCGAGCTCTCGCACGACGGCTTTCCGCGCGAAGGCGACCGGATCTGGTCGCCGGCGGACTGGGCGTGGATCGGCGGCCTCTACGACGTGCTGATGCCGGCGCTGCGACACGGCCTTCCCGTCGTCGCACACCGCGGCGGCAAGTTCGATCCGGAGCGCGCCTTCGACCTGGTCGCCCACGTCGGCGTCCGGAACGTGTTCATGCCGGCGACCGCGCTGCGGCTGATGGCGAGCCACGACCCCGGGACGCCGGTCGGGCTGCGGACGGTGGCGAGCGGCGGCGAGACGGTCGGGGAGGAGACCGCCGCCTGGTGCGGCGAGCGGCTCGGCGTGCGGCTCAACGAGTTCTACGGGCAGACCGAGGCGAATCTCCTCGTCGGCAACTCCGCCGCCTGGGAGGCGCGTCCGGGCTCGATGGGGCTGCCCTACCCCGGCCACGAGGTACGGGTCGTCGAGGGTGAGGTGTGCGTCCGCGTGGAGGGCGATCCCGTCGTGTTCCTCGGCTACTGGCGCAACGACGACGCGACGGCGGACAAGGTTCGCGACGGCTGGCTCTTCACCGGCGATCAGGCGGAACAGGACGCCGACGGCTACCTCCGCTTCGTCGGGCGCGACGACGACGTGATCTCGAGCGCGGGTCACCGGATCGGCCCAGGCCCGGTAGAGGAGTGCCTCGTCCGTCATCCCTCGGTGGCGCTCGCCGCGGTGATCGGCTCGCCGGACTCCGAGCGCGGCGAGGTCGTGAAGGCGTACGTCGTGGCGGCCCCGGGGGTCGCGCCGAGCGACGAGCTGGCGACGGAGCTGCAGGCGTTCGTCCGCGAGCGTCTCTCTGCGTACGAGTACCCGCGTGCCGTCGCGTTCGTCGCGGAGCTGCCGCTCACCGTGACCGGGAAGATCCGGCGCGCCGAGCTCCGCCGGCGCGACCGGGAGGGCGCGCCCGCATGAGCTGGATGCCCTCGCGCGAGCTCGGTGAGCGCTGGCCCGGCCTGCTGGCGGTCGGCGGGCACCCGGCCGTCGACATGCCGGCGCACGTCGTCGAGGCCGCGACGCGCGCCGCGACACGGGCGCCGTACGCGCCCACGCGCGGACTTCCGGCGCTGCGCGCGGCGATCGCTTCCGAGCACGGCGTC
>DASTKF010000158.1:0-8352 GCA_035716065.1 Gaiella sp. | reverse complement strand
CGCCGTTCACCGGTTGGACCGGCCTCTGGTTGCTCCTGCCGCTGATCGGGATGTTCGTCTGGTTCATCAAGATCCAGGGCGCCCTGAATCGGTACTGGGAGAGCAAGGCCGGCGGGGCAGCCACGCCCGCCGTCGTCTAGCCCCCCGAAGCTCAGCGCCCGACCGTGACGCCGCCCCACTCCTCCGGGGCGACGTCGCGGATCGTCTGCGTGAGCTGCCAGCGGTGCCCGGCAGGGTCCTCGAGGGTGCACTCGCGCTCGCCGTACTCGAACTCGATCGGCTCCTGCAGGACCCGCGCGCCGTGCGAGCGGGCCCGCTCGAAGGCACCGTCGACGTCTGGAACGCGCACCTTCAGGAGGTGGGTCACGTGACCCGGCTGGGGGGCCTGCAGGCCGCCGTGGACGTCCGCCAGGATCACGCCGCCGTCCTCCCCGACGCGCATCTGCGAGCGGTGGTCGTCACCGATGCGCACCCGCTCCTCGAATCCGAACGCCTCGGTCAGCCAGGCAACGGCCGCGCGGACGTCGGGGTAGACGAGCACCGGGATCACCGTCGCCGTCGGGAGCGAGCGGTTCTCGATCACGATCGCGTCACGCCACCCCGGCCAGCAGGAACGCGCGCGACTCCTTGAGCATCTCGCGGGCGATCACGAGGCGCTGCACTTCCTGCGTGCCCTCGTAGATCTGGGTGATCTTGGCGTCGCGCATGAATCGCTCGACGGGATATTCCTTGACGTACCCGTAGCCTCCGAGGATCTGCACGGCCTCGGTCGTGACCTCCATCGCGACGTCGCCGCACAGGAGCTTCGCCATCGCCGAGGCTTTGGTCAACTCGGCCTCGGGGACGCCCGCATCGGCCATCTGCCCGAAGCGGTAGAGGAGCCCGCGCGCGGCCTCGGTCTTCGTCTCCATGTCGGCGAGCTTCGCGGCGATCAGCTGGTGCTGCGCGATCGGCTTGCCCATCGTCTCGCGCGTCCGCGCGTACTCGAGCGCGTAGTCCGTCGCTCCCTGCGCGATCCCGAGCGCCTGCGCCGCGACGCCGGGCCGCGAGCGGTCGAGGATCCGCATCGCGAGCTTGAAGCCCATCCCCTCGGCCCCGAGCCGGTTCGCTTCGGGAACCCGGCAGCCGTCGAACACGAGCTCGCCAGTGGTCGACCCGGCGATCCCCATCTTCTCCTCGAGCCGCGCAACCTCGAGCCCGGGCGTGTCCGACTCGACGACGAACGCGGAGATCCCCGCATGGCCCGCCTCGGGGTCGGTCTTCGCGAACACGGTGTAGAGACCGGCGACGCCCGCGTTCGTGATGAACCGCTTCGACCCGTCGAGCACGTACTCGCCGTTGTCACGTCTCGCAACCGTGCGCATCGCGGCGGAGTCGGAGCCCGAGCCCGCCTCGGTCAGCGCGTACGCGGCGAGCACCTCGCCCGACGCGAGGCGTGGGAGCCAAGCAGCCCGCTGCGCGTCGGAGCCGCCGAGCTTCAGCCCGAGTGAGCCGAGCTCCTGCACCGCGAGGATCAGCCCGCTCGTAGCGCAGACCTTCGAGACTTCCTCGATCGCGACGAGCGAGAGGAGCGTGCCCGTGCCCGTGCCACCGACCTCCTCGCCGAAGAAGAGCCCGAAGATCCCCTGGTCGCGGTAGAGCTCGACGACGTCCCAGGGAAACTCGTGCGACGCGTCGATCTCGGCCGCCCGGGGCGCGATCCGGTCGCGGGCGAGCGTGCGCACGAACTCGCGCAGCTCGCGCTGCTCCTCGCTCAGAACGTCCCAGGGCACGCGGGAAAGTCTAGAGCGGCTACACCGACTCGAGCATCTCGGCCGGAACGAACTTGCTGACCTCGACGATCTTGTCCGCCGGCACGTTCGCGCGCCGAGCGGCCTCCATGATCGCGTCCGGCGACGGCGCCTCGTAGAGGCAGTAGGTGCGCAGCTTGTCGGCGGTGATGAACGAGAAGAGCCAGCTGACGCCTTCGTCCGCGTTGACCGCGTCGATCGCGCGGACGTCGTCTGCGCTCAGGTCGAGCTGGTCTGCGAACTCGCGCTCGATCACGTAAAGGGGCATCGCTCCATGGTACTCACGTGGTCAGTCCGGGACGAGGCCGTGACGGAGCGCGTACGCCGCCGCCTCGGTGCGGTTCGCGCAGCGTGTCTTGCGGAGGATCGAGCGGATGTGGTTCGCCGCGGTGTGCTCGCTGATGTGGAGGACGCGGCCGATCTCGCGGTTCGAGCGGCCCCCTGCGAGCTCGACGAGGATTTCGACCTCACGTGCGCTCAAGCCGTCGGGCAGCGCCGGCGTCGGCTCGACGTCGGCGCCGAGCTCGGAGGCACGGCGGGCCAGCCCGGAAAGCCCGATCGTCTGCGCGAGCCCGAGCGCGAGACCGAGCTGTCCTCGCGCGTGCGAACGGTCGTCGCCCGCGTTCCGCACGAGGAGCATCCGCGCGTAGTCGTAGGCGGTGTGTGCGAGCCAGGTGCGTGCGCCGAGCCTCGTGTTCAGGGCGAGGGCGGCGTGGAAGTGATCCTCGGCCCGCTCCCAGTCGCCGAGCACGGCGGCCGTCGTGCCCAGGTACCGGTCCATCGCGCCGTAGCACGCCACCAGGTGCCCGATCATGACGTTGCCGCCGGAGTACGCGGCGAGCTCGGGATAGAGCGCTTCCGCCGCCTCCGCGTCGCCGAGCGCCGCGCACGTGTCCGCGAGGTACACCAGCGAGGCGAGCCAGAGAGACGAGCGCAGCGAGCCGAGCCCCTTGTCGAGGATGCGCCGCAGCTCGCGCCGCGCGTCGTCCTCCATCCCGAGCTCGGCGTAGAGCGCGGCAAGTCCCGGCCCCCACGCGCCCGAGCGGGACTCCGCGTCCAGGAGGCGCACGATGGGAGCGAGCTCGGCGAGGCGCCCCTGCTCGCGGCGGAGCCCGAACATCTGAATCGCGTGGATTCCCGAGGCGTCACGGCCCGTGAGGAGCTTCCCCCACTCCTGCGACCGCGTCGCGGCGAGCTCCGACCCCGGCAGGTCCCCGTCGCAGAGAGCGATCGCGGACGCGTAGTGCCCGGAGACGTGGAGGAGGAACGGCTGACTCAGCCTCCGCGCGATTGCGTAGAGCTGGCCGAGCGCCTCGCGAGCGGAGTCGTGGTCGCAGAGCACGACGTTCGAGGGGACGATCCAGGAGAGCGCCTCGCTCTCGATCTCGACGTCGTCGAGCTCGCGCCCGATGTCGAGCGCTTCGAGCAGCATCCGGTTGACGTCCTCGTTCGTCGAGCTGCCGCGGGCCCAGTACGACGTGGAGAGGGTGATACCGAGCGTCCGGCGGTCGCCTCGGCGACGCGACATCGCGACCGACTCGTCCCGTACGACCGCTGCCCGGCTCGACTCGCCTCGGATCTCGAGGGCCCGTGCGAGACCGCCGAGAACACGCGCGAGCAGCTCGGAGTCCGTCTCCCCGAGAGCCGCAGCGGCCTCCTCGAGGCGGTCGATCGATTCGGCCTCGTGCATGGCGGGCCGCCAGGCGGCCTCCTCGAACCCGATCGCGGCGCGGGCCAGGACGTCCGCGTCGCCGAGCACACGCGCCAGGTCGGCCGCGCCGGAGAATGCGTCGAGCGCAGCATCGGCGTGCCCTGCCCGGTGGCGGGCGTCCCCGAGGCGGAGCATGACGTCGGCCCGCTCACCGGGCTCGGTCACGCCGAGCTCGAGCGCGACACCGAAGCGGTCGTCGGCCTCGCCGAACGCGAGGGCACGCACGGCCGAGTCCGCCGCGAGCAGGTTGTAGTCGACCGCCCGTTCGACGCCGCCGACCGGCGCCGCCGCCGCGTAGTGGTATGCGAGCGCAGACAGCATCGCCCGGCTGTCCCCGTGGGGACGGCCGACCTCGAGCGCCTCCGCGACGAGCAGGTGTATCTCCGCCTTGCGGGACGACGAGAGGCGCTCGATCACGGCCCGTCGCACCAGCTCGTGTGCAAAGCGATAGGCGAGGCGGCGGCCCGGCTCCTCGACGAGCAGGCCGTTCCGCACGGCCTCGTCGACGGCGTCGAGAAGAGCCGGATCCGGGACGACCCCCGTCCGCCGGACCGTGTCCAGCTCGAAGTCCGCGCCGGCGACCGCAGCGAGCGCGAGGAGCTCGTTCGCTTCGGCAGAGAGCCGCATCAGCCGCTGGTTGACGACCTCGCGTACGGTCGTCGGCGTGCCGAGCTCGGCCGCGGGGCGAGTCAGCCGCGCACCGCCCGGCCCGATGTCCACGTCGTTGGCGTCGAGCAGCTCCCGCCAGAGCTCGGTGACGAGGAACGCATTGCCACCGGTGAGCCCGAGAATCGCCGCGGCGAGGTCGGGAGACGGCTCGGCGCCCGCCGTGAGCCGGACGAACTCCGCGACGTCCGTCTCCGAGAGACCCGCGAGACGAAGCCGGACCACACCTTCCGTCCGGTAGACGTCGACGAGCGCCGAGGCGAGCTCGGCGGGGACATCGGCCTCGTCGTCGCGGAAGGTTGCCACGATCAGCATTCGCGCCGCCGCGCCCGACCGGACGAGGTGGCGCATGAGCCCGAGCGTCGACGCGTCCGCCCAGTGGACGTCCTCGAGGACGACCAGGAGCGGCGTCTCGGAGCTGACGCCGACGAGTAGGTCGGTGACAGCCGTGTGGAGCCGGTGCCGCTCGGCGTCCGCGTTGGCTTGCTGCGGCTGCGACAGGTTGCCGACACGCGCCGCCAACCCCGGGAGGAGGCGTGTCAATTCGCCGCCGCCCTCGGCGAGGTGTGGGCGCAGCGCGTCGGGGTCGGCATGGCGCACGAGATGCTCGAGCGCCGCCGCGAAGGGCCCGTAGGGCGTGCCGACGACGCCGTCGCAGTCGCCGTAGAGCACGGTCACTCCCTCGGCGGCCACCTCTCCGGCGAGCTCGCGCACGAGCCTGCTCTTGCCCGAGCCCGGCTCACCCGCGAGAAACGCCGCGCGCCGCCCTTCACCGGCGGAACGGGGCAGCAGCGCTCGCAGCGTCGCGAGCTCCCGCGCGCGCCCTGCGAACGCAAAGGTCGGGGTCAGGCGAAGCGGGCCGGGAAGAGGGATGACGGTGGCCGCGCCCATCGATGATCAGATCTGATCATTGCGCATGGGGCACGTGCGGCAAAGTGGGTCAGGCCCGGTCATGACACCGGCCCGGCGCGCTCCTACCCTCGTCGAGACCCGATTTCGAGGACGAGGAGGATCCATGAGCACGACCGTCTCCCCGCTGGAGAGCGCCCGCACCGAGCTCGCGTCGTTCGGCGACCGGCTCGTCGGCCCGGACGATGCCCGCTACGGCGAGGCGCGCACCCTGTTCAACGCGATGATCGACAAGCGGCCCGCGCTGATCGCCTTCTGCACGAGCGCCGACGACGTGGCGGCCGCGATCCGCTTCGCCCGCGAGCAAGACCTGACGATCGCCGTGCGCGGCGGCGGCCACAACGGGGGTGGCCTCGCGAGCGTCGACGACGGGGTCGTGATCGACCTGTCGCCGCTCAAGGAGGTCTCGGTCGACCCGGCCGCGCGCACGGTGCGCGTCGGCGGCGGCTGCGTCTGGGGCGAGGTCGACGCCGCAACCGGTCCTCACAACCTGGCGGTGCCGACCGGGATCATCTCCTCGACCGGCGTCGGCGGGCTGACGCTCGGCGGGGGCCACGGCTACCTCTCGCGCCGGCACGGGCTCACCGTCGACAATCTCCTCTCGGCGCAGCTGGTGCTCGCCGACGGCTCGCAGGTGACCGCGAGCGCCGACGAGAACCCCGACCTGTTCTGGGCGATCCGCGGCGGCGGGGGCAACTTCGGCGTCGCGACGGAGTTCACGTTCCGCGCGCATCCGCTCGAGACGGTCGTCGGCGGGCCGACGTTCTGGGCGATCGAGGACGCCGACCAGCTCCTCGCCGCGTACCGCGAATGGCTGCCGGCGGCGCCGCGGAACGTGATGGGGTTCTTCAACTTCCACACGATCCCGCCGGTGAAGGAGGCGTTCCCCGAGGAGCTCCACCTGCGGAAGGTCTGCGGCGTCGTCTGGTGCATCGACGCGTCGGACGAGGAGGCGGAGGCTGCGATGGCTCCGCTGCTCTCCGTCGCCGAGCCCCTGCTGCACGGGGTTGGCCGCATGCCGATCGCGGCGCTCAACTCCGCGTTCGACGGCCTCTACGGGCCGGGCGACCAGTGGTACTGGCGTGGCGCGTTCCTGCGCGAGATCCCCGACGAGGCGATCGGCGTGAACCGCGAGTGGAACGAGCGGATGCCGGGGTTCAAGGCCGGGACGCACTTCTACCCGGTCGACGGCGCGGTCAACGACGTTGCGCCCGACGACACGGCGTTCGGCTACCGCGACGCGACGTGGTCCCAGGTCTTCATCGGCTGCGACCCGGATCCGGGGAACGCCTCGGCCGTCCGCGAGTGGACGATCGGCTACCACCAGGCGATCGTCCCGTTCTCGGCGGGAGCGTCGTACGTCAACTTCATGATGGACGACGAGGGCCAGGCCCGCGTGAAGGCAACCTACGGGGCGAACTACCAGCGGCTCTCGCAGGTCAAGGCGGCGGTCGACCCGGACAACGTGTTCCGCGTCAACCAGAACATCCTGCCGGCGACGGCTTGACGGATCGGGGGGCATGGGCCGGCTCCGGAAGGGGCCGGCCCTAAAGGCTTTACGGCAGGCCGGGGGCGGCGAGACGCGCGAGCGCGGCCCCCGCCGTCAGCACGACGGCTGCGGCGCCCACGAAGAGCGCCGTCACCTCGGTCGGCCGGTCCTCGTGCCCGAGCTCGGAGCCGAGACGGCGGTAGGCCGACTCGACTGCGGTCGCCGAGCGGGCCGCAAAGTACTCGCCGTCCGTCGCCTCGGCGATCGCGCGCAGCGTCGCCCGGTCGGGGACGCGGTTGAAGCCGCCGAAGCCGGATCCCCCGAAGCTCCCGGGCGGGCCGCCGCCGCCCCCGTCCGGACGGTCCGTTCCCAATGCGACCGTGAACACCGGGATCCCCGCGGCAGCCGCGCGCGACGCGCCCTCCGCAGGCGGGAGTAGACCGCGGTTCTGCCGCCCGTCGGAGAGGAAGAGGATGCTGACCGCGTTCTCGGGGACCTTCGAGCCCGTGCCCGTCCCTCCGGCCGTCTCGCCGAACGCGCTCTGCCCGAGCTCGACCGCGCGCGCCAGTGCGTCGCCGATCGCGGTCCCTCCTCCCGCCTGCCAGCGGGTGATCTCCCCGACCGAGCGGCGCACACGCTCGCGGTCGCGTGTCGGCACGGCGGCGACGCTGACGTCGCCGGAGAACGTCACCAGGCCGACCCGGAGCTTCCCTGGCGCGCGCTCGAGAAACGTCTGCGCCGCGGCCTTGGCGGCGTCGAGCCTCGTCGGCCGGACGTCGGTCGAGAGCATCGACCGGGAGGTGTCGACGACGAGGACCACCGTCGCGTTCTCGACCGGCGCCGACCGCGTCACGTGCGGTCCGGCCACCGCGATGCCGAGAAGCGCGAGGGCTGCGGCGACCAGCGCGAGCGGGGCGTACCGGCGCACCCGGCTCACGCGCGCCGAGACGCCGCGCAGCACGTCGACGTTCGGGTAGCGGACCACGTAGCGCGGCCTGCGACGCGCGAGCGTCGCGAACGCGGCTACCAGCGCGGCGACCACGGCCAGCGAGAGCAGCGCAACGGGCCGGTCGAAGCTCAAGCGATCCTCCGGTCGGGATCCGATCGTAGCGCCCCTCGCTCGACGGTTAGGCTCGGGCGCGTGATCGTGACGAACGGCCTCGTCCGCACCATGGATCCCTCGCTGCCCACCGCCGCGGCGCTCTCGATCGCCGGCGACCGCGTCGCCGGAGGCGTCGGAACGCACGAGAGCGCCCTGCCGACGCCCGAGCGGGTCGATCTCCGGGGGCGGTGCGTCCTCCCGGCGTTCACCGACTCGCACGTCCACTTCCCCACGTGGTCTCTGGCGCGGAGCGACGTCCAGCTCGAGGGTGCGGGGTCACTCGCCGAGGCGCTCTCGCGAATCTCGGCCCATACTCCGCGCGGCGAGTGGATCCGCGGTTACGGCTGGCGCGACGCCGGCTGGTCCGAGCATCCGTCGCGCGGCGCACTCGACGAGATCACCGGCGAACGGCCGGCCGCGCTCTGGTCGAAGGACTACCACTCGCTCTGGCTCAACTCGGCGGCGCTCGCCCGCGCGGGCAACGACCTCGAGGTTCACGGAGGGGTCGTCGAGCGCGAGGCGGACGGCGAGCCCACGGGCGTGCTGCGGGAGGAATCGGCCTGGCGGTTTCGCGAGCGGCACGTCACCGTGACGGAGGACGAGTGGGTTGCCGCGACCCGCGAAGGCCTCCGTGTCGCGAGTGAGCGCGGCGTCGGCGCGATCCATGACAAGGACGGCTGGCTCG
>DASTKF010000157.1:0-6891 GCA_035716065.1 Gaiella sp. | reverse complement strand
GGCGGCCCGATCGACCAGGTGATCACGATCAACTGGGGCACCGAGCCCCCGTCGCTCGATCCGGGCCTGGCCACCGACACGACGTCGGCGGACGTGCTCCTGAACATCATGGACCCGCTCGTGAAGCTCGGTGACGATCTCGAGCCGGTTGCGAACCTCGCCAAGTCCTGGGACATCTCACAGGACGGCAAGACCGTGACCTTCCACCTGCGGAACGACGGACGCTGGACGAACGGCGACCCCGTCACGGCGCACGACTTCGAATGGTCCTGGAAGCGCACGATCTCTCCGGATCTCGCGGCGGACTACGCGTATCAGTTCTTCGGGATCGTCGGCGCGTCCGAATACAACTCGTGCGAGTCGGGCTGTGCCGCGATGCGCGACAAGGTCGGGATCAAGGCGCTCGACGACACGACCCTGCAGGTGGAGCTCACCTCGCCGCAGCCGTGGTTCGTGCAGCAGGTGGCGCATACGTCGTTCCTCGCCGTGAACCGCGCGACAGTCGAGAAGTACGGCAACAAGTGGACGGAGGCGGCGAACATCGTCACGGACGGTCCGTTCCGGCTCGCACGCTGGGATCACAACTCTCGACTCGACCTCGCAAAGTGGAACGACTGGCGCGACGCCGACACCGTGAAGCTGAAGCGGATCAACGGCCGCATGATCTCCGAGGGCACGACCGCCGTGCAGGCGTACGAGGCCGGCGAGATCGACATGACGGCAGGGCTGCCGCCCGAGGAGCTGCCGCGGCTGAAGGACACCGATGCGTACAGCCAGTACCCCGGGCTCGGCACCTACTACTACGGCTTCAACGTCAAGACGATCCCGGACGTGAACCAGCGCCGCGCGATGGCCATGGCGATCGACCGTCGAACCATCATCGACAACATCGCCCAGGCCGACCAGCTGCCGGCGACGGGCTTCACGCCGCAGGGCATGCCGGGATTCGACGCGATCAACCCGGACTCCAAGTGGCTGCCCGCAGCCGGTGACATCGACCAGGCGAAGGAGCTGATGAGCAAGGTCGCCAACCCGAACAAGAACATCTCGCTGCTGATCAACGACTCGCCGGGGCATCGTGAGATCGCCGTCGCGGTGCAGGCGATGTGGAAGCAGCTCGGGCTCGACGTGACCATCCGTCAGCAGGAGTGGGCGCAATTCCTCGAGTTCCTCGGCCCGCCGCCTGACGCGTCGGTCGACGCATACCGGCTCGGGTGGATCGGCGACTACGTCGATGCGATGAACTTCCTCGAGCTCTGGACCTGCAAGTCCGGCAACAACAACACGAACTACTGCGATCCGTCCTACGACGCGCTGGTCACGAAGGCGCGCCAGACGGAGTCGAACGACGAGCGGTACAAGATCTACGCGCAGCTCGAGGACAAGCTGTTCGGCGAGAACGGCGCCGTCCCGCTCGCGCCGATCTACTGGTACACGTACGTCCAGCTCGAGCGGCCGACGATCAAGGACTCCCTGAACGTCAACCTGCTCGACCAGACCGACTACTCGAAGGTCGAAGAGGTCGAGGCGAGCTAGGGCACCGAGGCCGCGGCCCCTCCCGGGGCCGCGGCCCCGACTCCTCGGGCCCCACGAGACATGACGAGACTGATCATCAGGCGGGTGCTCTGGACCGTGCCGGTGATCCTGCTCGTCATCTTGATGACGTTCCTCCTCATGCGTCAGATCGAGGGCAACCCGTTCCGCCACTCGGAGCGGGCGATCCCCGCGTCGATCCAGCGGAACCTCGAGGCGAAGTACGGGCTCGACGACCCGTGGTACGTGCAGTACGTCCGCTACGTGAGGGACGTCGCGACGTTCGACCTCGGCCCGTCGCTCGTGCTCCGCAACCGCGACGTGAACGACATCGTCCGCGAGCACTTCCCGCCGTCGCTCGAGCTCGGCGCCCTCGCGATGCTCTTCGCGCTCGTTTTCGGGATCCCGCTCGGCCTCCTCGCAGCGCTCCGGGCGAACAAGTGGCCGGACTACAGCGCGATGGTGGTCGCCAACGTCGGATTCGCGGTGCCGAGCTTCCTCGTCGCGACACTGCTCATCTACTTCTTCGCGGTCCGCTGGGGCGACATCTTCGACGTGCCGACGAGCGGCTGGGAGACGTGGCAGAGCAAGATCCTCCCGACGATCGCTCTCGGCCTCGGGCCGATGGCGTACTTCGCTCGCCTCACGCGCGGCTCGGTGCTCGAGACGCTCCAGCAGGACTACATCCGCACCGCGCGCGCAAAGGGCCTGCGGCGGCGGCGCGTCGTCGTCGTCCACACGCTGCGCAACTCGCTCATTCCCGTCGTTACGGCGGCGGGACCGATCCTCGGCTTCCTGATCACCGGCTCCTTCGTGATCGAGCAGATCTTCGCGATCCCGGGAATCGGCCGGTACTACGTGACCGCCGTCACCGCACGGGACTACTCCGTGGTGATGGGCCTCACGGTGCTGCTCGCGATGATCGTGATCATCGCGAACATGGTGGTCGACATCCTCTACGGGATCCTCGACCCGCGGACGCGAGAGGCGCGGTGATGTCGTCGACGCCGCAGGAGCACGGCGTCGGGCTCGCGCCGCTCCGCCAGCGGAAGGAGCGCCGGTACCCCACGCCGCCCGACGGCGTGCAGACGGACGCCGGGGCGCCGATCCGCGCCTCGAGCCTCTGGCGCGACGCCTGGTACCGCTACATCCGCAACCGTGCGGCCGTCATCGCCGGGGTGGCGTTCCTGCTGCTCCTCGCCTACTGCCTGATCTGGCCGCTCGTCTCACCGTACGATCCGTACGCGGTGGACTTCTCGCAGGCGAGCGAGAGCCCCTCGCTCGCCCACCCGTTCGGCACGGACCAGTTCGGGCGCGACCTGTTTACGCGCACCGCGCTCGGGGGCCGGGTCTCGATCGGGATCGGCTTCGCCGCGACGTTCGTGATCCTTTCGATCGGCGTCACGTACGGCGCCATCGCAGGCTTCCTCGGCGGGTTCGTCGACAACGGGCTGATGCGCGTCCTGGACGCGCTCTACGGGCTGCCATACCTGCCGTTCGCGATCATCGTCCTCGCGATCTTCGGCGGGGGCAACTTCTGGACGATGGTCGTCGCGCTCTCGATCGCCTCCTGGTTCACGACCGCCCGGATCGTGCGCGGCCAGGTGATCACCCTCAAGGAGAACGACTACGTGCGGGCGGCGCACGCCGTCGGAGCACGCTGGCCGCGCGTGCTGCTGCGCCACCTTCTCCCGAACACGCTCGGCGTGCTCGTGATCGCCGTCTTCCTCGAGCTTCCCGGCGTCATCCTCGGCGAGGCATTCCTCTCGTTCATCGGGCTCGGCATTAGCCCGCCCGACGCGTCGTGGGGCTCGATGGCGCAGGACGGCTACCGCGCCTACCGCACGGCGCCGCACATCATCATCGTCCCGTCCATCGCGATCGCCTATCTGATCCTCTGCGCGAACTTCATCGCGGACGGTCTGCGCGACGCGCTCGACCCGAGGACGAGAGAGACATGAGCGAGCCCCTGCTCGAGGTGCGCGACCTGCGCACGCACTTCTTCACCCGCGAGGGCGTCGTCCGCGCCGTCGACGGCGTCAGCCTGTCCGTCGACCGCGGTCGCACGCTGGGGCTCGTAGGCGAGTCGGGCTGCGGGAAGTCCGTGACCGCCCTCTCGATCCTCGGGCTCATCCCGAAGCCTCCGGCACGGATCGTCGGCGGCGAGGTCCTGTTCCGCGGCCACGACCTGGCGACGCTCTCGGAGCGCGAGCTCGAGGACGTTCGCGGCAAGCAGATCGCGATGGTGTTCCAGGATCCGATGACGTCGCTCAACCCGACGCTCACGATCGAGACGCAGCTCGTCGAGACGATCCGCCGCCACACGGACGTCTCGCGACGGGAGGCGAGCCGGCGCGCGGTCGAGCTGCTCGACGAGGTTGGCATCCCCAAGCCCGAGACGCGGCTCGGCGACTACCCCCATCGCCTCTCCGGCGGCATGCGGCAGCGCGTGATGATCGCGATCGCCCTTTCGTGCGAGCCTGACCTTCTCATCGCCGACGAGCCGACGACGGCTCTCGACGTGACGGTCCAGGCGCAGGTGCTCGACCTGCTCGACAGGCTCCGCCGCGAGCACGACATGGCGATGATCGTGATCACGCACGACATGGGCGTGATCGCAGAGGTGGCCGACGAGGTGGCGGTGATGTACGCGGGCCAGATCGTCGAGCAGGCGAGCGCTGCGGCGTTGTTCGCCCGTCCCGAGCACCCGTACACGGAAGCGCTCCTCGGGGCGTTGCCGCAGCTCGAGGACCACGCGTCGCGCGTGGGGCGGCTGACGGCGATCCCGGGGCGGCCGCCGTCGCTGATCGAGCCACCGGCCGGCTGCCGCTTCGCCGCCCGCTGTCCCTACGCGGGTGAGCCCGACGGGTGCGCCGAGCACCCGCCCGAGCTCCGCGAGCTCCGACGCGGGCACCTCGTGCGCTCCGAGCATCCGGCGAGCGAGCGTGCGCGGACGCGCGAAGGGGTGTCGGCGTGAGCGCGCTCTTGGAGGTCCGCGACCTCGTCAAGCGGTTCCCCGTGAAGCGAGGCCTGTTCTTCGAGCGGACGGTCGACTGGGTCGAGGCCGTCGCCGGCGTCAGCTTCGACATCGGCGCGGGCGAGACGCTCGGACTCGTCGGCGAGTCGGGCTCCGGCAAGTCGACGACGGGCTTCTGCGTCCTCCAGCTGATGCGGCCGACGAGCGGCTCGGTGCGCTTCGAGGGACGTGAGCTGACCGAGCTCTCCGGCGAGGAGCTGCGGCGCGTGCGCCGCAACGCGCAGATCGTCTTCCAGGACCCGTACTCGTCGCTCGACCCCCGCATGACGGTCGGCAACATCGTCGCCGAGCCTCTCGTCGTCCACAGCGTGGGCACGCGTCGGGACCGCCGTACGCGCGTGCGGGAGCTGCTGGACGTCGTCGGCTTCGACCCGACGTACGTCAACCGCTATCCGCACGAGTTCTCGGGCGGCCAGCGGCAGCGCATCGGCATCGCCCGCGCGCTCGCGCTGTCGCCGCGGCTGATCGTCTGCGACGAGCCGGTCTCCGCGCTCGACGTCTCGATCCAGGCGCAGATCATCAACCTGCTCAAGGACCTGCAGGCCGAGTTCGGGCTCGCGTACCTCTTCATCGCGCACGACCTCGCCGTGGTGCGCTCGGTCAGCGACCGGATCGCCGTCATGCACCGCGGCCGGATCGTCGAGACGGGCCCCGCGAAGGACGTCTACGAGCACCCGAAGGACGAGTACACGAAGGCGCTCCTCGCGTCGGTGCCGGTTCCCGACCCCGCCCGGATGCAGGAGCGCAAGGCGGACCGGCGCAAGCTGCAGGGCGCCGTCGCGATGTGAGACCGATCGCCGTCGCGCTCGCCGTCCTCTGTGCGGGCGCGTTCATCGGGGCACTCGCCTCGGCGGGAGGAGCGTCCACACCCGCAGCCGGCTGGGAGCGCGCCGCGTCGCTCTCGCAGCGGCGCAGCTACGCCGCCGCTGCGACGATCGGCGGCCGGATCTACGTCGCGGGCGGGATGGTGGGGGAGACGGGGCGACCGCTTGCCACTGTCTCGCGCTACGACCCGCGACGCGATGCCTGGACGACCCTGGCGCCGCTGCCGACGCCGACGCGGTCGGCGGCCGGCACGGCGTTCGACGGCCGGTTCGTCGTCGCGGGCGGCACGACGGCGGCGGGCAACGTCGCCACCGTCGTCGCGCTCGACCCGCGCGGCGGTGGCTGGCGCCGGCTCGCATCTCTCCCGGCACCGCGCTTCAACCACCGGCTCGTCGCGCTCGGCGGGCGCCTCTACGCGCTCGGCGGCTACGACGCGGGACGAGAGCGACGGGACGTCTACGTCTACGAGCCGGCGGCGAACAGCTGGCTGCGCGGCACGCCGCTGCCGCGGCCCGTCCACGCGTTCGGGGCCGTGGCGTTCCACGGGGAGCTGTGGATCGTGGGCGGCCGCCGGGGCGAGCAGGTGCTGCGCGAGGTCTGGATCCTCGACCCTCGCACCGGCCGCTGGCGCGCCGGGCCGGCGCTGCCGAAGCCGATGGAGCTCCTCGGACTGGCGGTCGACGGCGATCGGCTCCACGCGGTCGAGGAATCGACCTACCAGGTGTACGACGCGTCGAACGGGCGCTGGCGGAGCGGCCCGTCGCCTCGTGTGCCGCGACACGCGCTCGAGGCGTTCGCGGTCGCTGGGTCGCTCTACGCGGTCGGCGGCTGCACGACGGCGCTGCGGGACAGCCCTGTCGTGGAGCGGCTCCGGCTCGCGTGAGCGCCCGGTGTCGGACTTCAGTCCCACACCTCGGGCTTCGGAGCGCGGCGGAAGGGATGTCGGTGTCCGACGAAGTCGGACACCTGCTCGCGAAGGTGGCTGGGGCTCTGAGGCCCCGCACGCGGGGCCTCAGAGCCCCAGATGCTTCGCAATCACCAGCCGCTGGACCTCGTTCGTGCCCTCGCCGATCTCGAGGATCTTCTGGTCGCGATAAAGCCGCGAGATCGGGAACTCGTCCATGAAGCCGTAGCCGCCGTGGATCTGGAGCGCATCGTTGACGACTCGGTGCGAGAGCTCGCCGGTGTAGAGCTTCGCCATCGCCGCCTCGAGCGCGAACGGGCGACCTCGGTCCTTGAGCCACGCCGCCTTGAGGACGAGCTGCCGTCCCGCCTCGATCTCGACCGCCATGTCGGCGAGCTTGAACGCGACGGCCTGGAACGCGCCGATCGGCCGCCCGAACTGCTGCCGCTCCTGTGCGTAGGCGTAGGCGAGGTCGTACGCGCCCTGCGCGAGCCCGACGCCCATCGCCGCCACGGAGATGCGCCCACCGTCGAGGATCTCGAGAAACTGTTGGAAGCCCTTGCCGCGCGGCCCGAGCAGGTTCCCCGCCGGG
>DASTKF010000156.1:0-8030 GCA_035716065.1 Gaiella sp. | reverse complement strand
CATGCAGGCGAGCGCGGGCCCGGAGCGGCGCCGGGTCCGAGAGGGCCGGCTCGCGATCCTCCTCGCCGCAGTCGCGTGGTCGACGGCGGGCCTGGGGCAGCGCGGCCTCGACGCCTCCGCGGTCACCCAGGTCGCCGGACGGGCCTTCTTCGCCGCGCTCGCCCTCTTCGCCCTCGTGCTGGCCATGGAGCGTCGAGGGACGGTGCGCGCGTTCCTCGGGATGGGCCGGTCGGGCCTCGCGATGACGGTGTTCCTCGCGATCTCCTCGGGGGCGTTCCTGCTCGCGCTGAACCACACCTCGGTCGCGAACGTGCTCTTCATGCAGGCGGCGGCGCCGATGTTGGCGGCGCTGCTGGGCTGGGTGCTGATCTCCGAGCCGGTCGACGCGCGCACGTGGGCGGCGCTCCTCCTGGCCGGGGCGGGGGTCGCGGTGATGGCGGCCGGCTCGCTCGACGCCGGGATCGCGGCCGTCGGCCTTCCGTTGCTGATGACGGCGTCCTTCGCGGTGGTGATCGTGATCGCGCGGCACCGGCGGGACGTCTCGATGATGCCGGCGACGTGCGCTTCGCAGGTGCTCGTCGTCGTCGTGTGCGCGCCGTTCGTCACCCTCGGCTCGGTGACCGGGGGCGACTGGGCGATCCTCGCCGCGCTCGGCGTCGGGCAGATGGGCCTCGGCCTCGCCTTCCTGACGATCGGCGCGCGCCTGATCCCCCCGGCCCAGGTTGCGCTGATCTCGCTGCTCGAGGTCGTACTCGGGCCGCTCTGGGTCTGGCTCGCCTACGACGAGCGCCCGTCGGCGGCAACGCTCGCAGGCGGCGCGATTGTGGTCGTCGCGGTCGTTGTGCAAACGGTCGGCGTGCCGGGCTCGCGCGCGGCCACCAGCGAGGCGCACGTCTGACGCGCCTCGAGCGGGGCGACGTGCAGCGCGACACCTCGTGTCCGACTTCCGTCGGACAACGGGCGTGAGAGCTACGGCAGGACCTTGCCGGGATTCATGATCCCATGTGGGTCGAAGACCCGCTTCACGCCCTGCATCAGCGGCACGAGGTCGCCGTGCTCGCGCTGCAACGCGCGGATCTTGCCGACGCCGATGCCGTGCTCTCCGGTGCAGGTCCCGCCGCGCGCGAGAGCGTCGGTGACGAGGGCCTCGATCAGCTCGTCGGACGCGCGGAGCTCCGCCTCGTCGTCTGGATCGACCATGAGCGAGAGGTGGACGTTGCCGTCGCCCGCGTGCCCGACGATGCCGGCGACGAGACCGAGCCGGTCGAGCTCGGCCCGCGCGAACGAGACCGCGCCCGCCAGCTCGGAGAGCGGGACGCAGACGTCGGTCGACCGATGCCCCTTCCCCGGCGCGGCCGCGGCCACGGCGTAGGCGGACGCGTGACGGGCCGCCCAGAGGCGGGAGCGCGCGGTCGGATCGCGCTCGGCGACGATGTCGAGCGAGCCCTCCGACTCCGCGATCGCGGTCACGAGCTCGAGGTCGGAGGTGACGGTGCCGGCGCTCCCGGAAGCCTCGACGAAGAGCGACGGGCCGACGGGGAGGTCCGTGCCCTGGTGCTCGTTGAGCGCCGCGATCGTCCAGCCGTCGAGCAGCTCGGCGCGGGTGACGCCCGCTCCCGCGGCGACGATCGCCGTCGCGGCGCGACACGCGGACTCGACGTCGGGGAACGAGAGTCGCAGGACGACCGCCTGCTCGGGGATCCCCTGCAGGCGCAGCGTCAGCTCGGTGATCACGCCGAGCGTTCCCTCCGAGCCGATGAGGAGCCCGAGGAGGTCGTAGCCGGCCGAGGTTTTCGGCGCGCGGCTTCCGGCGCGGACGACGCGACCGCCCGCGAGCACAGCCTCGAGCGCGAGGACGTTCGCGCGCATCTTCCCGTAGCGCACCGTGGTCGTTCCCGCCGCGTTCGTCGCGGCCATGCCGCCGAGCGTCGCGTCCGCGCCCGGATCGACCGGGAAGAAGAAGCCGTGCTTCGCCGCCGCGCGCTCGAGCGCCGTCCGCGTGACGCCGGGCTGCACGGTCGCGGTGAGGTCGGCGGGCGAGACGTCGAGGATCGCGTCCATCCGCGTCAGGTCGAGCGAGATGCCGCCCGCGACGGGGATCACGTGCCCCTCGAGGCTCGATCCGGCGGCGAACGGCGTCACGGGGATCCGATCCCGGTCGGCGAGCGTCAGGACCGCGACGACGTCCTCCGTCGAGGTGGCGTAGACGACGAGGTCGGGCCGGTGCGGCCGGTGGAACGAGATGTCGCTCGCGTGGAGCTCGAGCTCCGAGTCGCCGTCCGAGACGCGTCCGGGGTCGCCGAGCATGCGGCCGAGCTCGTCACGCAGCTCCGCCGTGCTCATCCGGGCTGTCTCCGCGGTCTCCATCCCGGGTCAGTCTGCTCGAACCACGACGACCCGTGCGACACTACGGGCGTGCCCGAGGCGCCGCTGCGCGAGACGAAGCACGGCCCCGTCGTCGACGGGGAGGGATGGTTCGTCGTGAACGCGCAGGACTCCCGGTGGCGTGAGCTCGGCCCGCTCGGCGCCTACTGCAACTTCGAGGGGAAGCGCCGGTTCCCCGAGCTCGGCATCAACATCAACGTCCTCGGGCCGGGCGAGCGGATCGGGATGTACCACCGCGAGAACGCGCAGGAAGGCTTCCTCGTGCTGGCCGGCGAATGCACGCTCGTCATCGAGGACGAGGAGCGGCAGCTGACCGCGTGGGACTTCGTCCATTGCCCCCCGGGGACACCGCACATCATCGTCACGGCAGAGGGCCAGTCGGCCGTCGTGCTCGCCGTCGGCGGCCGCGGCCGCGGAGTTGGCGGCGGCCTGCGCTACCTCGTGAGCGAGGTCGCGGCGAGGCACGGGGCGAGTGTCGCCCAGGAGACCACGGATCCGTCCGCCGCCTACGCGGACGTGTACGCCACGCTCCCCCGGTCGACGTGGGCGCCGTACCGCGAAGGCTCGCTCCCGTCCCTCTAGGTCACTTCTCGCGCGGCTGCCAGTCGAATCTCCGCACCGCGACCACCAGCCCGGCGACGCCCCACGCGACGACGACCGCGACCGCTCCGAGGTCGTGGAAGAGTGACGTCCCATGGAGGTACGCGGCCTGCACGAGCCGGATCAGGTACGTGAGCGGAAGCACGTCCGCGACGGCCTGCAGCACATCCGGATAGTCCCGCGTCGGGCCGAACGACCCGGAGAGGAACGCCATCGGCAGGACGACGAGGTTGACGACGGCCGAGGCGCCCTCGTCCGAGCGGATCAATGCCGCGAGGCCGATCCCGAGCCCCGCGAACGCCGCGGCGCCGAGCAGGAGCACGGGCACGAGCGCAACCCAGCTCTCGGCCCCGCGCGCGCCGTAGAGCGTCACGCCGAGCGCGACGGTGAGCGCCATCTGCAGGAGGAACACGACCAGCGTCGAGACGAGCACCGCGGTCAGGTACGTCGCGGCGGGTAGCGGCGTGGCGCGGAGTCGCTTCAAGAGCCCGCCCTCGCGGCGCACGACGAGGGTGATCGCGAGCCCGGCGAGCGCCGTGTTCGCGCAGCCGTAACCCATTATCCCGACGAGCAGCCGGTCGACGGCCGGGACGCCGTCGATCTTCCCGTCGTAGACCGCGCCGAGGAGCAGGAACAGCATCGGCGGGAAGATGAAGATGAAGACGGCCGACTCGCGATTCCGCCAGAACATCAGCTGCTGCATCCGCAGCTCGTGCCAAAGAAGTCTCATGCCCCGTCCGTCGGGCTAGGCTCGTCGTCCACGAGGTCGAGGTAGACGTCCTCGAGCGTCGGCCGGCGCACCTCGAGACCCTCGAGCTCGCGTCCCTCGGCAATCGCGCGGGCGGTCAGCTCGGCGAGCACGCGCGTCGGCTCGTGGGTCGTGAGCACGACCTCGCGGCCGCTTTCGCGGTAGCGGATCTCGACGTCGGGCGTCGCGCCGATCAGCTCGGCGGGCGTCCCGATCCGGATCAATGCTCCCTCGCGGATCACGGCGACCCGGTCGGCAAGCTGCTGGGCCTCGTCGAGGTAGTGGGTCGTGAGCACGATCGTCTTCCCGAGGGAGCGCAGAGAGCGAACGAGCTCCCACGCGGTTCGCCGCGCGGACGGGTCGAAGCCGGTCGTCGGCTCGTCGAGGAAGACGAGCTCCGGGTCGCCGACGAGGGCGACGCCGAGGTCGAGCCGCCGCTTCTGCCCGCCGGAGAGCGTCTTCACGCGCTCGCCGGACTTGTCGGAGAGCCCCGCGAGCTCGATCACCTCGTCCACGTCCCGTGGCTTCGCGTAATAGCCCGCGAACATCGAGTGCACCTCGCGTACGGTCAGCGCCGGTGGCAGCTGCGACTGCTGGAGCACGACCCCGATCCGCGCTCGGTGCGCCGCGTCCGCCTTCCAAGGGTCGGCGCCGAGCACGGTCACCTCGCCGCCGTCGCGCTCGCGGTATCCCTCGAGGATCTCGACCGTCGTCGTCTTGCCTGCGCCGTTCGGACCGAGCAGGCCGAAAACCTCGCCGGTCCGTACCTCGAAGTCGATCCCGCGAACGGCATCGTGCCCCCCGTAGGACTTCCGCAGGCCGCTGACCCGGATCGCCGGGTCGGCCGTCACGGCGCGGGCTCGACGTCGAGCTGGGCCATCGCGCCCGGCGAGAAGCCTGGGTCGACTCCGGTCACCGCGAAGGCGATCTCGGAGCAGTCGGGCTGGTGCCCGACGGTCGCGACCGGCCCGTCCCGGCCGGCGACCGCATCCCGAAGATCCTCCACGGTCGCGCCCGGCGCGAGCCGCCGCTCGAGCTCGAGCGGCGCGCCGGTCGCAGCTGCAATCGCCTCGGCCGTCTGCCGCGCGCGCACGAGCGGGCTCGAGAGCACGACGACCGGCGGCTCCGGCAGGCTCGCGAGCCGCTCGCCGAGCTCGGCGGCCTGCCGCCTGCCCTTCCCGGTCAGTTCGCGCGCTCCGTCCGGCTCGCCCGGCGCCGCCTTCGCGTGTCGACACAGATAAACGCGCACGGGAGCCGAGGATAGTCGGCCCTCCCTGCCGCGGCGCCGCAAGGGCTCCCCGGCTATAACCCGCGCGTGGCCGCCTACCGCTACGTCGTCGCGGACGTCTTCACCGACACGCCTCTCACCGGAAACCAGCTTGCGGTGTTCACCGACGCCCGCAGCCTCGACGACGCGACGATGCAGGCCCTCGCGCTCGAGATCGGGTTCTCAGAGACGACGTTCGTGTTGCCGCCGGAGCAGGGCGGGACCGCGCGGATGCGGATCTTCAACCCTCGTCACGAGATGCCGTTCGCCGGGCATCCGACGCTCGGCACGGCGTTCGTCCTCGGCGCACCGCTGCAGCTCGGCGTGATCGCGCTGGAGACGGGCGTGGGGATCGTCCCCGTCACGCTCGAGCGGGATGAGTCGGGAAGGATCGTCTTCGGGCGGATGACACAGCCAGTGCCGCGCGTGGAGCCGGTCGAGGCGCCCGAGGTGGTGCTCGCGGCCGTCGGCGCGGGGCGCTCGCTGCTGCCGATCGAGCTCTACGACAACGGCGCGCGGCACATCGTCGTGACGCTCGAGGAGGCGGAGCTCGGCGGGCTCAGGCCCGACGGCGAGACGATCGCGACGTTCGGCATCACCGGCGTCAACTGTGTCGCCGGCGTCGGATCGTCGTGGCGCAGCCGGATGTTCTGGGAGCACGGCGAGGATCCCGCGACGGGCTCGGCGGCCGGCCCGATCGCGTGCCACCTCGCACGCCACGGCGTCGTCGGCTGGGGCGAGGAGATCGTCATCGCCCAGGGCGTGGAGATGGGCCGGCCCTCCGCCCTCCACGCGCGCGCGGAGGGCGGAGAGGGCCTGATCGACGCGGTCGAGGTCGGCGGCAGCGCCGTCGTCGTCGCCCGCGGCGAGTTCCGGCTCTAGCCGGCTTTCGCCGCCCTGGCCGCTACCCCCGGCGCTCTTCGTCAGCTGCCAAGGAGATCGTCGAGTCCGCTCATGGCCGTCTCTCCTCCGTCGTGCGACCTCCATCCTCCCCACAAGGCGCTCAACCGAACGCGACGGCCGTGATCGAGGGCAGCTCCACCGCGAGCGCCGCCCAGAAGCGCCCTCCGTCGCGCGAGACGTAGAGGCGCTCGGCCGTCGCGAACGCTACGAGATCCGGATGCTCGGGCGAGATCGCCACGGCGACTCCGGAGCCGAGCCCCGCGCCGGCCTCGCGCCAGGTGATGCCGCCGTCGTTCGAGACGACGAGCGGCGGACGCCGGTCGACCACGGCCACCACCGTCGAGCCGTGCGCCGCGGCCGCGACGACGAGCGGGAGATCGACGTCGGCCGCCTCCGTGACGACCATGTCGTCGACGAGCTCTGCGTCCTCTTCCTCGTCGACGTCCACCGCGACGGTGCCGAGGGCACAGGCGACGAGCAGCCGGCTCACCGGACGGAGATGAGCTCGACGACGTCGTGTGCGGCGCGCCCGGCTGCGGCCACCGGATCGAGGCCGCTCACACGACCGTCCACGTAGACGAGGGAGAACGCGTCGCCCGCGCCGGTCGGGTCGACCGGCCCGTCCGCGACCCGCGGCGGGACCGACGCGATCACCCCCTCGGCGACCACCCGGGCGCCCTGCGACCCGAGCGTGAGCAGAACTTCGGGTACGCCGAGCGTCTCGAGGTGCTCGAGGTCGAGTCCTCCTGCCAGCAGCTCTCCCTCCTCCTCGTTCAGCTTCAGGACGGTGAGGTCGCGGAGCAGCGACCGGTTGATCTCCGCGTCCTCCCGAAGCGGCCCCGTCTCGGCGACACGCGTGATGCCCTGCGCGTCGAGCAGCAGCCGCCGGCCCTGTCCGGCGAGGACGTCGGCGGCTGGGGTGTCGAAGTGCGAGCGCAGGAGGCCGGCGACGAGTACCCACTCGCAGCCGTCGAGGGCTTCGCCCGCCCAGCCCTCGATGTCCGCGGCCGTCCAGGGGTCGCCGACTGCGTCCACCGTCATGACCCGCGTGTCGCCGTCGTAGTGGAAGCTGAACGCCGTCGTCTCCGCCGCGTCGGCGCAGGTCACGGGGAATCCGAGCGCCTCGAGCGGGCTCAGGACGAGCGCGCGGTCTATCGGTGCGCAGCGTGTGACGACGACGACGTCGGTCCCGAGGCGCGCGGCTGCGCGCGCGGAGTGGAAGACACCGCCGCCGGGCCGCGGCTCGCCGCCGGCGACCCGGTCGACGGCAAGGTTCCCTATCAGGCCGATCGGGCTCACGCGCGCGCGGCTCCCGCACCGACCCGCCCGGTTGCGGCCGACACGGCGAGGGCGAGCCCGAACGAGACGACGAAGCTCGGCAGCGTCGCGCCGATCCCCCACGTTGGCGGGTCGAGTCGCTGCACCTGGTCGACCCACCACGCAGGCCCGGTCGGGGAGAGCCACTGGTAGGCGACGAAGCCCGCGATCCACGCGCAGACGAGCCCGACCCTGACCGGCTCTCGCCCGAACACGTCCTCGGGGCCGTACTGCCGCCCGCTCGCGAGCCAGTCCGCGAGCAGCACCGCGAACAGCGGGACGAAGAACGACCCGAGCAGGAACAGGAAGGACTGGAAGCTGCCCAGCGCGAGCACGAGCGCGCCGATCGTGCCGCCGGTGGTCGTGAGGACGACCAGGAGACGCTGCGGCACCGCCGGGAAGAGGTTCTGGAGCGAGACGGCGCCGGAGTACGCGTTCGCGAACGCCTCGTCGGTCTCGGCGACCGTCAGCGCGACGAGGACGAGCAGTGCCAGGAGCCCACCCGTCGCGACGGCGGCCGGAAGCGCCGCGGCGTCGGCGACGTCGCGTGTCAGCAGGATGACCGCGCCGAGCGCGAGGAGCAGCGCGTCGGGGACGAAGTAGCCGATGCCCGTCCCCCAGAACGCTGCGCGCGGCGTGCGGGCGAAGCGTGTGTAGTCGGCGGCGAGCGGAATCCACGAGACGGTGACGCCGACGACGATGTCGATCCCCTGCCAGGTCGAGAGCCCGCCCTCGCCCGGCCTGTTCCACGCCTCCTCGAGGCCGCCGCCCCTGAGCGCCCACCAGGCGAGGTACGCGACCGCGAGGGGA
>DASTKF010000155.1:0-14540 GCA_035716065.1 Gaiella sp. | reverse complement strand
CGAGGCCGAGCTTCCGCGCCTTCGCCAACCCTCGGCCGGTCACGCGAGGTTCCCAGAACCCGACTCCCCACGCGTAGGACGACGCGGCGCGGATCGAGACGCCGAACCCCACGTGCTGGAGCACGCGGAGATCGGGCCTGTCCCGCTTCGCGTCGAGGAGCGCCCGCTTCGAGAAGGACAGCAACACGTCGTCGGGGCCGAGCAGCGCCGCGGTGCGGCCGGCGACGTCGTGCCGGCGGTAGAGATGCGGCGACTTGAGCTCGGCCATCACGCCGATCCGTCCATGGGTCAGCGCGAGGACGTCCTCGAACGTCGGGATCGCATGCTCGCGGAGCTCTGCGAGAGATCGCTTGCGCAGCGGCCCTTCGAGCGGTGTCAGCCGGTCGAGATCGACGTCGTGGAAGACGACGAGCGCGCCGTCGGCCGACACCTGGACGTCGAGCTCGACGAAGTCCGCGCCCACGGCGATCGCCCGCTCGAACGCCGGCAGTGTGTTCTCCCGCTCGTCCGCCGACGCGCCGCGGTGGGCGATCACCCATGTCATCCGACGAGCGAGCGGACGAGCTCGACGTCGATCGTGTCGACGATGCCGTCGGCCGCCGCGAGCCGCTCGTCCGGGTGCGTTCCGCGCACGGCGAGGCAACGCATGCGCGCGCCGCGCGCGGATGCGACTCCGGCCTCGGTGTCCTCGAACGCGACGACGTCCGCCGGGGCCAGGCCGTCGCCGAGCGCGGCGAGAGCGCGGACGTAACCCTCGGGGTCGGGCTTGCCGCGCGTGACGTCGTCAGCCGCGACAAGCGCCGTGACGCACCCGGCGAGCCCGGCGAGCTCCAGCACCGGCTCGATCTCGCGCCGGTACGCCCCGGACACGACGGCCACGGGGACGCGCGCGGCAGCATGTCTCACCGCCGCGCGGAGCGGCTCCCGGATGGTCGAGCCGTCGGCTCGGCGAACGTACCGGTCGATGCGCTCCTCGACGAGCGCAGCGAGCTCGTCGCCCTCCACGCCGAGCCAGCCGCCGATGATCGCCTCCTCGGTGTTCCCGGCGAGCTCGCCGAAATAGTCGCGCTCGGTCAGCGGCCGCCCGCGCTCGGCGAAGAGCTCCGAGTAGATCGCGAACAGCACGGGCTCGTCGTGCGACAGCGTCCCGTTGAAGTCGAACACGAGCGCGCGGACGGGCTGCATCGGCGGCAGCGTAGACCACCGCCCCGGCGCCCCTTTTCGGCAACGCAACCCGGAGAGCGACGATCGGTGTCAGACACCGGTCCCTGTCAAGCGCACGGTGTGCCGATTCCGTGCCGATCGATCAACAGTCGTCCGGGCGCGTGTCCAACGCCATCCGCGGCCAACGCGATCGAGAGGTCGTCGGCGCTGCGAGCTGGAGCCCTCGACGAAGGCCGCATGCTTCCTGGTATCGGGGGTTGTGGAGCGATCGGCATAGACTCGGCACGGTTTCCTCTTGACAGACATCGGTGTCTGACACCGGTTGCCCATCCTGGCACGGCGACGGCCGAAGGAATACGGCTCGCCCCGAGCAGGCGCTGGCGCTCGACGGGCCGGCAGACGGTCTAGGGTCGTGCGATGCCGCTCGACGCCTTCGCCCTCGCGCTCGGCTCGGCATTTCTCCATGCCTTCTGGAACCTCATCCTCGGCCGGGAGCGCGACCCGGAGGCGGCGACGGCGATCGCGCTCGTCACTTCGGTCGTGCTCTTCGCGCCGCTCGCGATCTGGCGGTTCGACGCTGACGCGGGCGTCTGGCCGTTCATCGCGGTCACTTCGATGCTCCAGCTCACGTACTTCGCAGCGCTCGCGACGGCGTACCGCCACGCCGACGTCTCGGTCGTCTACCCGATCGCCCGTGGCATGGCGCCGGTGCTGGTGCTCCTCGTCGGCGTGACGGTGCTCGGGACGGGAGCGAGCGCGGGCCAGGCCGCCGGTGTCTGCCTGGTCGGGCTCGGAGTGATGCTCGTCCGGGGCGTCGGGAGCGGGCATGCCGACGGCCGCGGCGTCGGCGCCGCCTTCGGCGTGGCTGTCGCCTCCTGCATCGCCGCCTACACGCTCGTCGACAAGCACGGCATCGAGCACGCCTCCCCCGTCGTCTACCTCGAGCTCGGGATGATCCCGGCGACCATCGGCTACGTCGGCTTCCTTCTCCTGACCCAGCACGGCACGGCCCGTGTCCGGTCAGCTGCACGCCCGCTCCCGGCTCTCGCGGGGATCCTCTCGTTCGTCGCCTACGCGCTCGTGCTCGCCGCGCTCGTCCGGGCATCGGCTGCCGCCGTCGCGTCGGTCCGCGAGACGAGCGTGCTGATCGCCGCCTTCCTCGCCGCGCCACTCGCGGGCGAGCGCGTCGGCCCGGGGCGTCTCTCCGGCGCGGCGCTCGTCGTCGCGGGCGTCGCGCTGATCGCGACCGGCTAGCTGCCGTCCGGGACGAGCGCCTGCGCGTAGGCGGCGAGTGAGCGCTGGTAGCGCGGCAGATGCGGGGCGAGCGCGGTGAGCGCATACGACACGGCCTCGCGCTCGCGGCCGACGTCGACGAGCGCGAGCGCGATGAAGGCGCGTACCGCGTCGTCCAGGTCGTCGGACATGGATTCGAGCTCTGCCGTGAGGAGCTTCACGCTCTCGGCCGCCCCACCGACGTTCCGCAGCGAGCTGGCGAGCTGGATCACCGCGCGCCGCCGGCGCGCCATAGGCAGGCCGCGTGCGAGCGCCTCCCGGTAGAGCGGCACTGCGAGGTCGGAGCGGGCCGTCGAGTCGAGGACGCAGGCGCGCTCGAAGCTCGCGACGGCGCTGTCCGCCGGAAGCTCCGCGGCGAGCTCCTCGATCAGCGCCCGGTTTTCGTCGTCGGTCCGCTCGTCGAACGTCGCCCAGACCGTCGCGACGCGCTCCTCCCACTCCGGCGTCGTCACGCTCGCACCCCGGAGTGGGCCGGCTCGTGGCGATACCACGTCGCGAGGGACGGCTCGAGCGGAGTCGCGCCGAGCACGAGATCCGCCGCCTTCTCGGCCAGCATCATCGTCGGGGCGTAGAGATTTGCGTTCGTGATCGAGGGCATCACCGACGCGTCCACGACCCGGAGGCCCTCGAGCCCGTGGACGCGCATCGTCGCCGGGTCGACGACCGCCAGCTCGTCGACGCCCATGCGGCACGAGCAGGACGGGTGGAGCGCCGTCTCTGCATCGCGCGCGACCCAGTCGAGGATCTCCTCGTCGGTCGCGACCTCCGGGCCGGGCGAGAGCTCGCCGCCGTCGAAGGGCGCGAAGGCGCGTTGCCCAAGGATCGACCTCGCGCAGCGGATCGCCTCGGGCCACTCGCGGCGGTCCTGCTCGGTCGAGAGGTAGTTGAAACGCAGCGACGGCTTCGCGCGAGCGTCGGCGGACGTGATCTTCACCGACCCGAGGGCGTCGGAGAACATCGGGCCGACGTGGACCTGGTAGCCGTGACCGCCCGCGGGCTGCGTGCCGTCATAGCGGATGGCGAGCGGAAGAAAGTGGAACATCAGGTTCGGGTGGGTCACCTCGTCGTTCGAGCGGACGAACCCCCCGCCCTCGAAGTGATTCGTCGCGCCGGGGCCCGAGCGGAGGACGAGCCACCGGAATCCGACCCACGGCCGGTTGCGCCACTTCATCGCCGGTGCCACCGAGACCGGTTGCGTCGAGGCGTGCTGGACGTAGACCTCGAGGTGATCCTGCAGGTTCTCGCCGACACCCGGCAGGTCGTGGACGACGTCCACGCCGACTCCGCGCAGCTCGTCAGCGTTTCCGACACCCGAGAGCTGGAGCAGCTGCGGCGAGTTGATCGCGCCGCCGCAGAGGATCACCTCGCCCGCCCGGACGACCTCAGTCTTGCCGCGGTGGACGACCTCGACCCCGACCGCGCGCGTGCCCTCGAACACGACACGCGTGACGAGCGCGCGGCAGCGGACGTCGAGATTCGGCCGCCGCACAACCGGATGCAGATACGCCCGTGCGGCGCTGAGACGCCGGCCGCGGTGGATGTTCCGGTCGAACGGCGCGAAGCCCTCCTGCCGCTCGCCGTTGACGTCGGATGTCAGGTCGTACCCCGCTTGCTGCACGGCGTCGAAGAACGCGCGGAACAGCGGGCTCGAGGCGGGACCGCGCTCCACGACGAGCGGCCCCTCTCCCCCGCGCCACTCGTCCGCGCCCGCGGCGCAGGTCTCCATGCGCTTGAAGTACGGCAGGCAATGCGCGTAGTCCCACTTCTCGAGGCCCGGCCGCTCCGCCCACCGCTCGAAGTCCATCGGGTTCCCGCGCTGGAAGATCATCCCGTTGATGGACGAGGAGCCACCGAGCAGCTTCCCGCGAGCGTGGTAGATCCGCCTGCCGTTCATGAACGGCTCGGGCTCCGACTCGTAGCCCCAGTCGTAGCGGCTGTTTCCGATCGGGAACGAGAGCGCAGCAGGCATGTGCACATAGACGTCCCACCACGAATCCCACCGGCCCGCCTCGAGGACGAGCACGCGGGTGGACGGATCCGCGGAGAGCCGGTTCGCGAGCACGCAGCCCGCCGAGCCGCCGCCGACGATCACGACGTCGTACGTCTTCACGCCGTCGGCCCGAGGCGCCGTTGCCGCCATGCCTCGGTGTCCTCGAGGTCGTTGAACGTGAACACGTGGAAGCCCCCGACCTTCTCGCCGGCGAGCACCTCGCCGAGCCCGTCGATCAGCCGGTCGGGGTCGAAGCCGCGGAAGAAGCGTCCGGCGAAGCTCCCGTTCTTGCGCAGGAAGCGCATCGAGTCGCCGATCCCGATGCGCGTCGACACACGGAGGAGCTTGGTCCGCGAAACCGCGCCGGGGATACCGACGTGGATGGGCAGCCGCGTTCCGCGCGCCCAGACAGCCTCGATCCACTGCGCGGTCACGGCCGGATCGAAGCAGACCTGGCTCACGATGTACGTCGCGTGGCGCGCCTTCTCGAACATGGCGGCGATCGTCGTGGCGTCGTCGATGAGGGGATGGGTCTCGGGGTAGCCGGTGATCCCGATCTCGGCGAACGGGCGCCCCAGCTGCTCGAGCGCCTCGAGCAGGTCGATCGCGCCGTGGAAGCTCCCGCGCGGGACCTCGGCGTCGCCGGCGACGACGAAGACATCGCGCACGCCGTCGGCGCGAAGCCGCTCCGCGATCTCCGCGACCTCCCCCGCGCCGGAGACCAGCCGGGCCGAGAGATGCGGCACGACGGAGTACCCGTGTGCCGCGAGCGCGCCTGCGAGCGCGAGCGTCGGCTCGAGGCCCTTGGTGGGGGACACGGTGACGGTCACGGCCACCTCGCGTGGAACGTGGGTCAGCACCTGCTCCTCGATCCCGTCGAGCGGGATCACCTCGTAGCGGGGCCGCTGCAGGAGCTCGGTGGCGCGCGTCGCGGGGTTCGAGGCCGTGGTCTCCATCACTCGCTCGCGTCGGGGAACGACGCCTTCCGCCGCTCGATCCACTCGCGGAGCTCCTGGTCGACCGCGTCGTCGATCGCAGGCGCCTCGTATTCGGCGAGCGTCCGCTTCCAGAGCGCGTTCGCGCGCGCCGCGGCATCCTTCCCGCCCTCGCTCTCCCACTGCTCGAAGCTCGAGTTGTCGGCGACGGGCGAGCGGTAGAACGCCGACTCGAAGTTCGCGAGCGTGTGCGGGTGACCGAGGAAGTGCGTTCCCGGCTCGTTCGTCAGGAACGCGTCCATCGCCTGGCCGTTCTCGGAGAGGTCGACGCCAGCTGCGAAGGCGTGCCACATCCCGAGCTGGTCGGCGTCGAGCACGAACTTCTCGTAGCCCATCGACAGGCCGCCCTCGAGCCATCCTGCCGCGTGGAGCACGAAGTTCACGCCGCCGAGCATCGTCGGCTGCATCGTATTCGCGGACTCGTAGGCGGCCTGCGCGTCCGCGATCTTCGACCCTGTCAGCGCGCCGCCGGAGCGGAACGGGACGCCGAGCCGCCTTGCAAGCGCCGCCATCACGTAGAGCACGAGCGCGGGCTCGGGCGTGCCGAAGGTCGGCGCCCCCGACTGCATCGACATCGACGACGCGAACGAGCCGAGCACGACGGGCGCTCCGGGACGCACGAGCTGGACGTACGCCATGCCCGCGAGCGACTCGGCGAGCGTCTGGGCGCACGTCGCGGCGACGGTCGACGGGCTCATCGCGCCGGCGAGGATGAACGGCGTCATCATCACGGCCTGGTTCGCCTCGGCGTACGCCTGCGCCGCGCCGAGCATCGTCGCGTCCCACACGAGCGGAGAGTTGGCGTTGATCAGGCTGAAGACGACGGTGTGCTCGTCGACGAAGTCGCGACCGAAGACGATCCTCGCCATCTCGACCGTGTCGCGGGCGCGCTCGGGCCGCGTGACCGACCCCATGAACGGCTTGTCCGAGTAGCGGAGGTGCGCGTAGACCATGTCGAAGTGACGCTTGTTGACGGGCACGTCGACTGGCTCGCAGACGGTGCCGCCCGAGTGGTGGAGCCACGGCGAAACGTAGGCGAGCTTCACGAAGTTGCGGAAGTCCTCGATCGTGCCGTAGCGGCGGCCGCCGTCGAGGTCGCGGACGAACGGCGAGCCGTACGCCGGCGCGAAGATCGTCCCCTGTCCGCCGAAGACGACGTCGTTCGACCGGTTGCGTGCCACCTGCGTGAACTGCGACGGGGCCGTCGCCTGTACGAGGGAGCGGCAGAGCCCGTGCGGGAACCGCACCCGCTCGCCCTGCACGTCGGCGCCTGCACCGGCGAAGCGCTCGAGGGCGTCCGGCGCGTCGTGGAACTCGACCCCGACTTCGGAGAGAATCCGCTCGGCGTTCTCCTCGAGCGTCGCGAGCCCCTCCTCGGAGAGCACCTCGAAGGGCGCGAGCGTGCGGGTGAGGAACGGGACGCGCTCGACGTGCGCATGCATGCGCGCCGCCTGCCGTGCGGCGCGGCCGCCGCTCCTCCTTCGTGTCTCGGTCATGTGGACTTCCTCCCTGCCTCGGCGGGACGGCGCCTCGGACGCCGCGCGGTCGGTGCTGTCCTCCGGGCGGGGAGCGGGACGCTCCGCGCCAGTCGCTCGTACGGGTCTGTCTCGTGCGGGATCGCCATCGCGTGGACGAAATGCTCCTGGAAGCGCGGCTCGACCGCGGTCTCCACCTTCTCGACGTCGCGCACGACGCGCTCGATCTCCTCGCGTGCGGCGCGGTTGAGCAGTGCGATCCGAGCGCCGGTGCCGGCCGCATTGCCCGCAGACGTCACGCCGGCCGGGTCGCAGTCGGGCACGAGCCCGAGCACGAGCGCGTGGACCGGGTCGATGTGCGCGCCGAATGCCCCCGCGAGCCGCACGCGGTCGATGCGCTCGATCCCGTAGCGCTCCATCAGCAGGCGGCAGCCCGCGTGGAGCGCCGCCTTCGCGAGCTGGATCTGCCGGACGTCGTTCTGCGTGATCCGAAGCTCGGGCTCGCCCGCCCAGAGGACGTACGAAAACGTGCGCCCGTCGGGGACGATCCGCGTCGAGCGAGCCGCGAGCGAGCCGTCGATCGTCCCGTCCGCCGTGAGGATCCCCGCAAGCAGGAGCTCGGCGACGACCTCGACGATCCCCGATCCGCACACGCCTGTGACCCGGGTGCCGGCGAAGCCGGGGTCGTCCGACCAGTCGTCGCAGCCGATCACCTTGACGCGTGGCTCGAGCGTCTCCGGGTCGATGCGAACCCGCTCGATCGCCCCGGGCGCGGCGCGCTGTCCGCAGCTGATCTGCGCCCCCTCGAACGCCGGCCCGGTCGGGCTCGACGCCGCGAGCAGCCGCTCGCGGTTGCCGAGCACGATCTCGGCATTCGTGCCCACGTCGACGAGGAGCGTCACCTCGTCGGCGAGGTGCGGCGCCTCCGCGAGGATCACCCCGGCGGTGTCCGCGCCGACGTGGCCGGCGATGCAGGGCAGGACGTAGGCGCGCGCCCCGGGGTTGACCGGCAGTCCGAGCTCGGATGCAGAGATCCGCAGCGCGTCGTCCACCGCGAGCGCGAACGGCGCGCCGCCGAGCTCGGTCGGGTCGATCCCCAGGAGGAGGTGATGCATCACGGGGTTGCCGACGACCGTCACCTCGAGGACGTCGGCCCGCTCGACTCCCGCGTCGCGGCAGAGCTCGGCGGTGAGCTTCGCGAGGCACCCGCGGACGGCACGCGTCAGCTCTTTCACCGAGCCGGGGTTGAGCATCACGTACGAGACGCGGCTCATCAGGTCCTCGCCGAAGCGGATCTGCGGGTTCATCTCGCCGGCCGAGCCGACGACCTCACCCGTTCGGAGGTCGCAGAGATGGCCGGCGACCGTGGTCGAGCCGACGTCGAATGCGATCCCGTACGCCGCGTCGTGGAACCCCGGCCACACGGCCGTCACCACGGAGCCGTCGTGCACCGCCACCGTGACGTGCCAGGACGCAAGTGACACAGTGTCACTTGCTCGTAGAGCACGCTGGAGGTCACGCAAAACATGCATATCTACCTGGACATCCTGCAGGTCCCACTCGTGCGCCAGGGCCTCGAGCAGCCGCGTCGCGTCGCTCCGCGACGCTCCGAGCGCGGGCTCCTCGACCGCGACCGTGTAGAGGCGGACGACGGGATCGACGGCGATCTCGCGCGTGTCGGCCTCCTTCCGCACGACCTGCCGGTAGACCTGGCTCTCCGGCGGCACGTCGATCACGACGTCCTCTGCGACGCGCGCAGTGCAGCCGAGGCGCCTGCCCGCGGCGAGGCCGCGGTCGGCCGCGTAGAGCCGCTCCGTCTCGGTCTCCGGCGTCAGCGCCTCGCTCGTGCAGGCGATCCCGTGCTTCGCGTGCTCGCCCTCGGCGACGCTCACCTGGCAGCGCCCGCAGATCCCGCGGCTGCCGCACGTCGAGTCGAGGTCGACCCCGAGTCGGCGCGCGGCGTCGAGCACCGTCGTCCCGCGCGACACCGTTCCGCGGCGTCCCGAGGGCAGGAAGACGACACGCGCGTCGCTGCTCACGCCTCCGCCGTCGCCCTCCGCGCCGCGCGTCCGCCGCGACGCCCCGCAGTCGCGCCCGACGCGCCGTCCCCGTTTCGCGCGATCCACGCGGCGCAGTGCTCGTCGTTGCCCATCAGCACGTCGGCGGCCTTCACTGCCTGGAGCATCTCGGCATGGAGCGGGCTGGTGATCGCCGAGGTCAGCCCGGACGCGATCGCCATGGGAAGGAACGCCGCGTTGAGACCGGTCCGGTTCGGCAGCCCGAAGCTGACGTTCGAGGCGCCGCACGTCGAGTTGACACGCAGTTCGTCGCGAAGCCGCCCGAGGAGGCGGAAGACCTGGCGTCCCGCGGTGCCCATCGCGCCGATCGGCATCACGAGGGGGTCGACGACGACGTCCTCGCGCGAAATGCCGTGATCCTCGGCGCGCGAGACGATCTTCCGCGCGACCTCGAAGCGGACGTCGGGGTCCTCGCTGATCCCGGTCTCGTCGTTCGTGATCGCGACGACGGCAGCACCGTGGCGCGCCACCAACGGGAGGACGCGCTCCATCTGCTCGTCCTCGCCGGTGACGGAGTTGACGAGCGCCTTGCCGCGGTAGACGGCGAGCCCGGCCTCGAGCGCCTCGACGATGGAGGAATCGATCGAGAGCGGGACGTCGGTGATCGACTGGACCAGCTCGACGGTGTGGGCGAGGATCCCGGGCTCGTCGGCCAGGGGGATGCCCGCGTTGACGTCGAGCATCTGCGCGCCGGCCTCCACCTGGGCGAGCGCGTCCGCGACGACCGTGTCGAAGTTCCCTGCCGCCATCTCGGCCGCCAGCGCCTTCCGGCCCGTAGGGTTGATCCGCTCGCCGATCACGACGAACGGCCGGTCGAAGCCGAGCACGACCTCCTTCGTCGGCGAAGACAGCAGCGTCTGGGTCACGCAGGCTCCTTTCCGTTGTCGCGCACGAGGCGCTCCAGCACGTCGTCGGTGTAGGCCGCCTCGAGCCGTTCGATCTCCCGGGCGACCTCCGATTCGAGGTCGTCGCCGCAGGAGCGCGGCTCGCGGCGCCATTCCTCGAGATACGCGTCCGTGCCGATCAGCCCGGCGCGCATTGCAGCGGCGTCGATCGCCTCCTGGAAGCGCGGCGCCAGCTCGCGGGCGGCTCGCGTGCGTCCCTCCTTCGCCGTCACCTGCGCCGGGATGTGCCGCCACCAGATGACCGTCAGCTCAGGCACGAGCGGGCTCCGCGACGAAGCGCTCGAGCGACGGCCGGAGGTCGCCGTACCCGGTTCGTCGCCGCTCGTACGCGAGCCCGAGATAGGCGGCGGCCCCCTCGGCCCGGCGGTCGAGGGCGGCGTCGTCGGTCTGCGCCAGGTAGACGAGCCGGCGGTAGTTGCCGAACATCATCGGCAGGAGCTGCGGATGCCGATCGAGCCCGAGGCCGCGCACGACCAGCGCCTCGAAGTGACGGGCGAGGAAGTCGGTCAAGTAGAAGGTCGCGGGCTCGTCCTCGTGCATCGCGTCCCAGACGTCGTTCCCGGCGAGGAAGCCGTAGCAATGCGCGCCCGGCAGCCGTTCGACCCCGTGTTTCTCCAACACAGGATCGAGCGCGCCGCCCGTGCCGCAGTCGGCGTAGGCGACGAAGACGCGCTCGTAGAGGCCCGCGAGCTCCGTGAGCTTCGCGTCGACCGCCGCCGGGATTCGTTCGGGCCGGGAGTGGAGCTTGGCCGGGAGGCAGCGGACGTCGACGTGCGCCCATCCGTTGAGCTCGATCACGGCGAGCACCTCGCGCGCAATCGCGCCGCAGGCGAGGACGAGGACGCGCGCCTCGGAGCCCGTGCCCGGGTAGGCGACCTCGTCGTCGAGGAGCGGCGCGGCGGACGTCACGACGCAGCGACCGCTGCGCGGCGGGCGAGCACCAGCGCCTGCGCCGTCTCGGCCGCGACGGCCGCGTCGCGGCAGTACGCGTCGGCGCCGACCGCCTTGCCGAACTCCTCGTTGAGCGGGGCGCCGCCGACGAGGACGATGTAGTCGTCGCGGATCCCCTTCTCGACCATCGTGTCGACCACGACCTTCATGTACGGCATCGTCGTCGTGAGCAGCGCGGACATGCCGAGGATCTCCGGCTTGTGCTCCTCGAGCGCGGCGAGGTAGTCCTCGACGGGGTTGTTGATCCCGAGGTCGATCACCTCGAACCCGGCGCCCTCGAGCATCATCGCGACGAGGTTCTTGCCGATGTCGTGGATGTCGCCCTTGACGGTGCCGATCACGACCTTGCCCATCCGGTCGGCGCTCGACTCGGAGAGGAGCGGCCGCAGCACCTCCATCCCCGCCTTCATCGCGTTGGCGGCGAGGAGCACCTCCGGGACGAAGAGGATGCCGTCACGGAAGTCGATGCCCACGATCCGCATGCCCTCGACGAGCGCCTCGCCCAGCGTCCGCTCCGCGCTCCAGCCGCGCTCGAGCAGGATCTCGGTGCCGCGCACGATCTCGTCGGCCAGGCCGTCGTAGAGGTCGTCGTGCATCTGCTTCACGAGCTCGTCGTCGTCGAGCGACTCCAGAACGATCTCTTCGTCCGTCATGCGACACCTCGCTTTCTGTCGTCGTACCCGAGCTGGGCCGAGAGCGATCGCCCCTCTGTGACGAGGAGGCGTCCGAGACGTGCGAGCAGCCCCCGCCGAAGCCTCACCGTCGGGCCCGAGACGCTGAGTGCCGCGATCACGGCGCCGGACGCGTCGCGCACGGCGGACGCGACCGCCCAGAGGCCGGGCTCGAGCTCCTCGACGGCGACCGCGTAGCCCTTCGCGCGGACCACGTCGAGCCCGAGCTCCTCGGCCGTGGGCACCGTGTGCGGGGCGAGCGGCTCGAGCGGTCCGGACGGGACGGGCAGGGCGCCGTACGCGTAGAAGACCTTGCCCAGCGCCGAGCCGTGCGCGGGAACACGGCGGCCGACCCAGTTCGGCGAGCCGAGGAAATGCCGGCTGTCGCGCTGGTCGAGCAGCTCGACGGCGCCGAGCGACGGCACGCCGACGTTGATCGTCTCGCCGCTCGCCTGCGCGAGCCGGTCGAGCGCCTCCGAGGCGCGCTCAACCAGCTCGGCGTCACCCGTCTCGCGACGGGCGTACCGCTGCAGGACGGCGCCGGGCACGAGCTGGCCACCGCCGGCGTCGCGCCGGATGAGCCCCTGCCGCTCGAGTGCGCCGACAACGCGGGAGGCGGTGCTCTTCGGAAGCCCGAGGCGCGTCGAGAGCCCGCCGACCGTCGGCGGCTCCTCTGTCTCGAGGACGTGGACGAGCACCTGAGCGGCCCGGTCGATGGATTGCGTGCCCTGGCTCATGATGTGGAACTCTCGTCCCACATTATGGGCCTAGGGCCTGTCTCGACGCAAGGTCAGCCGCGCTCGAGCGACTCGGCGAGCAGGACCGCGACGTCGGCGACGCGGATCTCGCCACCGGTCTGCTTGACGCCGTCGTCGAGCATCATCGTGCAGAAGGGACACGCGACCGCCAGCGTGTCGGCGCCGGTCGCGGCCGCCTCGCGCGCGCGCTCCTCGTTGATCGCCGAGCCTCGCTCCTCCATCCACATGTGCGCGCCCCCGGCGCCGCAGCAGAACGTCCGCTTGCCGCTCCGCGCCATCTCGAGCGGGCGCCCGATCCGGGAGACGATCTCGCGCGGCGCTGCGAGGACGTCGTTGTGCCGGGCGAGGTAGCACGAGTCGTGATAGGTGATCGCCTCGTCACCGGCCGGCGCCTCCAGCCGCCCGTCGGCAAGCAGCTCGGCGAGGAGCTCCGTGTGGTGGACGACCTCGTAGTCGCCGCCGAAGTCGCCGTACTCGTTGCCGAGCGTGTTGAAGCAGTGGGGGCAGCTCGTGACGATCCGCGTCACGCCCGCCTCGCCGAGTGTCCCCACGTTCTGCCGTGCCTGCTCCTGGAACGTGAACTCGTCGCCCATCCGTCGCGCAGGATCACCCGTGCAGGACTCGCGCGGCCCGAGGATCGCGACGTCGAGCCCTGCCCGCAGAAGCAGCGTCGCCGTCGCGCGCGCGGTCGCGCGGGCACGCTCGTCGAAGGACGCAGCGCAGCCGACCCAGTAGAGGATCTCGGGCGCCGGGTCGCCGGGCTCGAGCACGCGCACGTCGAGGCCGTCGGCCCACGCCGCGCGCTCCGACTGCGCCTTGCCCCACGGGTTCGAAGAGCGGCCGACGTCCCGCAGCATCGTCCCCGCCTCCGTGGGAAAGCGCGACTCGGACATCACGAGATGCCGACGGAGGTCGACGATGTGGTCGACGTGCTCGATCGAGACGGGGCACTCGTGAACGCACGCGCCGCAGGTCACGCAGTCCCACACGACCTCGTCGGTGACCGCGCCGGGGACGAGCGCGGTCGCCTCTCCCCCGCCGAGCACCACCGGTCCTTCAGCGAACAGGCGGTCGCGGAGACCCATGATCAGCAGCTTCGGCGACAGATCCTTGCCGGTCGCCCACGCGGGACAGACGTCCTGGCAGCGGCCGCACTCGGTGCAGGAGACCGTGTCGAGCATCTGCTTCCACGTCATGTCGACGAGCGTCCCCGAGCCGAGCCGGAGCGCAGCCTCGTCCTCCGCCTCGAAGTCGAGCGGCTCGAGCCTCCCCCGCGCGCGCGTCCGGCCGAACCAGACGTTGATCCCCGCGGTCGCGATGTGGAGGTGCTTCGAGTACGGGAGGTAGACGAGGAAGCCGAGGATCGTGAGCACGTGGAGCCAGACGAAGACGCGCTCGAGCGCCTCGGTCGTGTCCCCGTCCCCGAAGAGGCCCGAGAGCGCGTTCGACACCGGCGACCAGCCGGCCGGCCATTCGTTCCGCCCGAGCGCGATCTGCGACGCGTGCCAGAGAAGGAGCGTCGTCACGATCAGCGCGATCAGCCCGAGGATCACGTCGGCCTCGCGCAGGTGACTCCCCTCGAACCGCGCGGGCCGCTGCACCTTGCGGATCGCTAACGCGGAGACGACTCCGACGAGCACGAGCACGCAGAAGAGGTCGACGAGGAGGAAGTACCAGCCCTGGTGCCCGAGCCAGGGGAGCGTCCACTCCGAGTCGACGGCTCCGAGGAGTGCCATCACGATCGTCGGGGCGAGGACGATGAACCCCCAGAAGACGAACGCGTGGACGAGGCCTGGAACGATGCGCTGGAGAAGCTTTCGCTGTCCGAGCACGACGGTCGCCTCGGCCTTCGTGCGCCGCCCGAGATCACCCGAGCGGTCGGTCGGTTTCCCGAGACGGACGATCCGGTAGAGGACGTGCGCTCGCCGGGTGAAGAGCGCCGTCGCGACCGCGAGCGCGGCGAGGAGCGCGGCCGCGGAGAGCGCCGTGCTCACCCCGACCGAGCGGCGCGGATCGCCGCGCTGATCGCCGGCACGACCTCGTGCAGGTCGCCGATCACGGCGTAATCGGCGCTCTGCAGGATCGGCGCCTCGCGATCGGCGTTGATCGCGAGGATCCGCTTCGCGCCCTTGCAGCCCGCCATGTGCTGCGTGGCGCCGGAGATGCCGCAGGCGATGTAGATCTCGGGCGCGATCTTCGTCCCCGTCTGGCCGACCTGGTCGGTGTGCGGGCGCCAGCCGGCCATCGTCACGGCGCGCGA
>DASTKF010000154.1:0-10467 GCA_035716065.1 Gaiella sp. | reverse complement strand
GGCCGTCGGCCTCGTGAAGGCCTCGGTCGACCTCGAGGGACGCATCGTCCGCGTGTTCGGCAAGGGAGGCAAGGAGCGCCTCGTCCCGCTCGGCCGGCCCGCCGCCGAGGCGCTGCGCCGCTACCTGGCGATCGGCAGGCCACACCTCGACCGGCGGCACCGCTCCGACCTGTTCCTGAACGCGCGGGGCGGCGCGCTCACGCGCGCGGGCGCGTTCCTCATCCTCAGGCGCCTCGCGGACCGCGCCGGCCTGGAGCCCGGCAGGGTGCACCCCCACCTGCTGCGGCACTCGTTCGCGACACACCTCCTCGAGGGCGGCGCCGACCTGCGCAGCGTCCAGGAGATGCTCGGCCACGCCGACGTCGGAACGACCGAGCGGTACACCCACGTGTCGGACGGTCACCGCCGCGACGCGTACTTCCGGGCACACCCCCACGCCCGACGCCGCGAGACGGCGCCCGACACGGGCTGACTCAGCCGCGCGACGCGTCGTCCGCGAGCGCGACGAGCCGGCGCACAACGTCCTCGTCGGGCGCGACGAGCGTGACGTGTCCGACCTTGCGGCCCGCGCGGGGCGCCTTCCCGTACAGGTGGAGATGCGCGCCGCGCAGGGCGAGGAGCTTCTCCGCGGGCGGCGTCGACCCGATCAGGTTGACCATGACGCTCGGCGCCCGCGCTTCGGTCGAGCCGAGCGGCAGGCCGAGGATCGCGCGCAGGTGGTTCTCGAACTGGCTCGTCTCCGCGCCGTCGATCGTCCAGTGCGCCGTGTTGTGCACGCGCGGCGCGAACTCGTTCGCGAGCAGACGGCCTCCCACCTCGAACAGCTCGACGGCCAGGACGCCGACGTAGCCGAGCGCGTCCATCAGCGCTGTGCCGATCGCCTCGGCCTCGGCCTGCGGCGCGTTCACGGCCGGCGCGCGCGTCACTCGCAGGATCCCGTCGCGATGGACGTTCTCGCAGACCGGCCAGAACCGCGTCCCCCCGTTCCGGCCGCGGACGCCGACGATCGAGAGCTCGCGATCGAACGGGACGATCGCCTCGGCCAGCTCGTCGTCGCCGACCGGTTCGGCGACCTCGACCCGCCGCTGGCCCTTGCCGTCGTACCCGAGCCGCCTCGACTTCACGAGCGCCGGCAGGCCCGTCTCCTCGAGCGCGCCGAAGCGCGCGGTCTCGATGCCGAGCGAGCGAAACAGCTCCTTCTCACGGAGGCGGTCCTGCCCCTCCTCGAGTGCCGCGGCTCCGGGAACGGCGTCGACCCCGCGCGCGGCGTCCACGGGGACGTTCTCGAACTCGTAGGTGACGACGTCGGCGCCGTCGACGAGCTGGTCGAGAGCATCGGGGTCACCGTACTCGCCGACCACGAGCTCTCCGACGTCCCGCGCGCACGCGTCGGACGAGGGGTCGAGGAATCGGAACGAGAGTCCGAGCGGCAGCCCTGCCAGCCCGAGCATCCGCCCGAGCTGCCCTCCGCCGATGCACGCGACGAGCGTCAAAGGCTCTGGTGACACTGTGTCACTTGGACGGGTTCCTACGCCGCCGGATCGGGCGCATCGAGCACTGCCTGCATCTGCGCCGTCCGGAAGCGCCGCAGGCGCTCGGCGAGCGCCGCGTCCGAGCCGGCGAGGATGGCAGCTGCCAGCAGCGCCGCGTTCACGGCCCCGGCGCGACCGATCGCGAGCGTCCCGACCGGGACACCGGCGGGCATCTGCACGATCGAGAGCAGCGAGTCCATTCCCGAGAGCGCCTTCGACTCCACCGGCACGCCGAGCACGGGCAGCGTCGTCTTCGCGGCGGCCATGCCGGGAAGGTGCGCCGCGCCGCCCGCGCCGGCGATCAGCACCCGGAGGCCGCGCTCCTCCGCGGTGCCCGCATACTCGAAGAGGAGGTCCGGCGTGCGGTGGGCCGAGACCACGCGCCGCTCGTAGGGGACACCGAGCTCGTCGAGCGTCTCGGCGGCGTGGCGCATCGTCTCCCAGTCCGAACGGGAGCCCATGATCAGGCCGACGAGCGGTGTCGCCATCCCTCGGCTACTTCGCCCGCGCCTTCTTGACGAGCGCCGCGGCGACCGAGCGCGCGGTCTCCCGCACTTCGCGGTCGGTCTCGTCGTCGCCGGCGATGCCCTCGAGCAGCTGGATCGTGCCGCGGTCGGGCGTGCCGTTGCGAAGGCAGGCCATCGCCAGGCGGCGGACGGCCGCGTTGGGATCGCGCATGGCGAGCTCGTTGAGGGCAGGCCGGTATGCGTTCACGTCCCCCGGATGGTCGGCCGAGAGCGCGGTGAGGGCGATCAGGGCCGACCCGCGCGCCGCGGCGCTCTCGTCCTCGAGCCCGCGCCGGATGAGCTCGAGCTTCTGCCGGAAGCGGAACTGTCCGATCGCCCGGAACGCCTGGCCGCGAACGCGGTAGTCGGAGCTCCGCGCCGCCGCCTCGAGCTCGTCGTCCCACTGCGCGCGCAGGGTCGCGAGCTCCTTCTCGTTGCCCGGCTCGCGGGCGAGCGCGTCGGCGTGCGCCGCTGCCTCCGCGAGCTCCATCAGACCGCCGAGAACGAGCGCGCCGCAGGCCCGACGTATCGCGCGGAGGGCCGCACGAGCCGATTCAAGCGCTTCTGCTCGAGGATGTGCGCCGACCAGCCCGCGGTGCGCGAGCAGGCGAACATCGCCGGCGCGAGCTGCGGTGGCACGTCCGCGACGTCGAGGACGACCGCCGACCAGAACTCGACGTTCGTGGCGAGCACGCGGTCCGGCTTGCGCGCGTGAAGCTCGGCGAGCGCCACGCGCTCGAGCTCGTCCGCGACCTCGAAGCGCGGCGACCCGAGCTCCTGCGCGGTGCCCCGGAGGAGACGCGCCCGCGGATCCTCGGCGCGGTAGACCCGATGCCCGAAACCCATCAGCCGGTCGCCGCGGTCGAGCAGGTCCTTGACGAACCGTTCCACGGACGGCGCGGCCGCGGCGGCGTCGAGCATCGGCAACACACGCGCGGGAGCACCGCCGTGGAGCGGGCCCGACAGCGCCCCGACCGCCGAGGACAGCGCGGCCGCGCAATCGGCCCCCGTCGAGGCGACGATCCGCGCCGTGAAGGTCGAGGCGTTGAGCCCGTGCTCCGCGGTGCAGATCCAGTACGTGTCGATCGCCTGGACGTCCTTCGGGTCGGCCTCGCCGCGCCACTCGAGCAGGAACCGCTCAGCGGTCGTCTCACCCTCCGCGACCGCCGCGGCATCGACGCGATCGGTGTGCCCATCGGCGAGGCGGGCGGACTGGGCGCAGACCGAGATCATCGTCGCCGAGATGCGGCGCAGATCCTCCTTCGCCTCGTCGTCCGTGATGTCGATCAGCTTCTGGAGCCCCCACTCGCCGCCGAGGCGCGCGGTGACCGTCTGGAGGTCGGACGGCGTCTGCCCGGTGAGGTCGCGCGCGGCGTAGTCCGGCGAGGGCGGCAGACCGGGCTCGGGCGACCCGTCGACGAGGAGGCCCCAGACCTGCTCGAACGGCACCGAGCCGACGAGCTCCTCGATGTCGACGCCGCGGTACCGGAGCGCGCCGCCGTCGCGATCGGGCTCGGCGATCTCGGTCTCGAAGGCGACGATGCCCTCGAGGCCAGGCTTGAAGTCGGCCATCGCGCTCCTTTCCGTCCGTGTCCGCGGTCGGTCGGACGGTACCTACCGGCCGGACCCGGGAGTGTCACTATCCTCCGCCCGATGCCGTACACGGTGACACTCGTTCCCGGCGACGGGACCGGCCCCGAGTTGACCGAGGCGACACGCCGCGTGCTCGAGGCGACGGGCGTCGAGTTCACGTGGGACGTGCAGCAGGCCGGGGTCGACGTGATGGAGACAGCAGGCACGCCGCTGCCGCCCGAGACGCTGGAGTCGATCAAGCGGAACGGGGTCGCGCTCAAGGGCCCGATCACGACGCCGATCGGCACCGGCTTTCGCTCGGTCAACGTCGCCCTGCGGCACGAGCTGGGTCTCTACGCGTGCATCCGCCCGTGCAAGACCTACGCCGGGGTTCGCTCGCGCTACGACCACGTCGACATCGTGATCGTCCGCGAGAACACGGAGGACCTCTACGCCGGCATCGAGTTCGAGTCCGGCACGGACGACGCGCACGACGTGATCGACTTCCTGAACGCGCGGCAGCCGAAGCAGATCAGCCGCACGTCCGGGATCTCGATCAAGCCGCTCAGCCCCGAGGGCTCGGAGCGCATCATCCGCTACGCCTTCGAGTACGCGCGCGCCAATGGACGCCGCCGCGTCTCGTGCATCACGAAGGCGAACATCATGAAGCACACGGACGGCCTCTTCCTCGCGGTGTTCCGCGAGGTGGCGAAGGACTTCCCCGAGATCGAGGCCTGGGAGACGCTCGTCGACGCCCTCTGCATGGGCCTCGTCCAGCGCCCCGAGGAGTTCGACGTGCTCGTGCTGCCGAACCTCTACGGCGACATCATCTCGGACCTCACCGCCGGCCTCGTCGGCGGGCTCGGGGTCGCGCCCGGCGCGAACATCGGCGTCGGGGCCGCCGTCTTCGAGGCGACGCATGGGTCGGCGCCGAAGTACACGGGGCAGAACAAGGTCAACCCCACGGCGATGATCCTCTCCGGGAAGCTCATGCTCGAGCATCTCGGCGAGCGCGATGCGGCGAAGCGGCTCGAGGACGCCGTCGCCGCAGTGATCGCCGAGGGAAAGAGCGTGACGTACGACCTGAAGCCGACCCGCGACGACCCCTCGGCCGTCGGGACGTCGGAGTACGCGGACGCGATCATCGCGCGGCTCGGCTGAAGCGCCGGCCGCGCTGACAGAAGGAGACACGTGAACGGGAGGAAGAAGGTCACCGTCGTCGGGGCGGGGAACGTCGGCGCCACGTGCGCGCTCGAGGTGGCGCGGCGCGACTACGCGGACGTCGTCCTCGTCGACATCGTCCCGAACTTCGCCGCCGGCAAGGCGCTCGACATGAACCAGATGGCGTCTGTGACCGGCTACGAGCCGACGGTCGTCGGTAGCGAGCGGTACGACGAGACAAAAGGCTCCGACGTCGTCGTGATCACCGCCGGCCGGCCGCGGTCGCCCGGGATGAGCCGCGACGACCTGGTCACGACGAACGAGGCCATCGTCGCAGCCGTGACGAAGGAGGTCGTGCGCCGCTCGCCGAAGAGCGTCGTCGTCGTCGTCTCGAACCCGCTGGACGCGATGTGCCACGTCGCGCACGCCGTCTCCGGCTTCCCGAAGGAGCGTGTCGTCGGCATGGCCGGCATCCTCGACACCGCGCGGTTCTCGGCGTTCATCGCCTGGGAGACCGGCTCGTCGGTGAAGGACGTCCAGGCGATGGTGCTCGGCGGCCACGGCGACCAGATGGTCCCGGTCGTGTCCGCGACGACGGTCGGCGGAGTCCCGCTCGAGCAGCTGACGACGAAGGGGAAGATCTCGAAGATGGTCGCGCGCACCCGCAAGGGCGGCGGCGAGCTCGTCGGGCTGCTCGGGACGTCCGCCTGGTACGCACCGGGCGCCGCCGCGGCGCAGATGGTCGACTCGATCTGCCTCGACCAAAAGCGCGTGCTCCCGTGCACGGCGCTCCTCGAGGGCGAGTACGGGGTCGACGGGCTCTACATGGGCGTGCCGGTCCGGCTCGGCGCGGGGGGCGTCGAGGAGATCGTCAAGCTCAAGCTGAGCGCCGCGGAGAAGAAGATGCTCCGCGAGTCGGCGGCCGCCGTCCGAGAGGTCGTCGGGGTGCTCACGACCACTGCGTAGCTCCGCGCACTTCACGGGGCCTGAACACCTCCCCGGGTAGCCTTCGCCGCCATGGAGCTCGGGCTCGCCGGCCGGACTGCGATCGTCTGCGGCGCATCGTCCGGCATGGGTCTCGCGATCGCCGAGGCCTTTGCCGCCGAGGGCGTCAACGTCGCGATGTTCGCGCGCCGGAGGGAGATCCTCGAGCGCGAGGCGGAGCGGATCGGGGCGCTCGCAGTCCAGGGCGACCTGACGATCCCGCAGCATCTCGAGCGCCTCGTGCAGGCGACCGTCGGCGCGTTCGGCGGGATCGACGTCCTCGTCCTGAACGGCGGCGGGCCACCCGCGGGCACCGCGTCCTCGTTGACCGCAGAGGCCATAGAAGAGGCCGTCGCGCTGCTCCTGACGGCGCACGTCACGCTCGTCGCGCGCTGCCTGCCCCACCTCCGCGAGAGCGGTCGCGGTCGCATCGTCGCGATCGAGTCCTCGTCGGTGCGCGAGCCGCTCGCGAACCTCGCTCTCTCGAACGCCGTGCGGCCGGGGGTCGTCGGCTGGCTCAAGACCCTCGCGCGAGAGGTCGGCCCCGACGGCATCACCGTCAACACGGTCGCGCCGGGGCGCATCGACACCGACCGGCTCCGCTCGATCTACGGCGACAGCGGCCCGCCGGCGTCGGATCTCGAGAACGTTCCCGCGCGCCGGCTGGGGACGCCGGCCGAGATCGCCGCGGTTGTCGCCTTCCTCGCGTCCGACGGCGCCGGCTACGTCACCGGAGCGGTGATCCCGGTCGACGGCGGGCTCACCCGCGGCCTGCTGTGAAAGCGTCGACCTCCCGCTGGCTCGCCCTCTCCGGCGCGGCGCTCCTCGCGGCCGTCCTGTTCTTGCTCGCGACGCTGCCGTCGAATGACTATCTGTTCGTCCCGAACGGCGCGCACCCGATCGCGGGAAAGGTCGCCGTGCAGGGAGAGGACGCACAGGAGGGGTCTGGCGGCATCTACTACGTCGACGTCACGGTGCGAAAGGTGCGCTGGATCGAGCGGCTGCTGCCGTTCACCCGGCCGGACGGAGCGTCGCTCGTGCCGCCGCAGGCGGTGACGGCGCCGGGCGAGTCTTTCAAGGAGCGCGTCGTCGAGGCGCGCGCCGAGATGCAGCGGTCAGAGCAGATCGCTGCCGCCGTCGCGCTCGAGGCGGCGGGCCTCGACGTCGAGACGACGCCCCGTGGCGTGCTCGTGGAGGCGGTCGCGGTGGACGTCCCTGCGGCCAAGACGCTCTCGAGCGGCGACCTCATCGTCGCCGTCGACGGCCGCAAGGTGACGACGGTCGAGCAGCTGCTCCACGCCACGCAGGCAGCCCAACCGGGCGAGAGGCTGCGGCTCCGCCTGCGGCGAGACGACAAGGTCGTCGAGCGCACCGTCACGACCGTCGCCGCGCCGGACGACGCGAAGCGGGCGATCATCGGCATCCGCGTCTCGCAGGACGCCAAGATCAAGCTGCCGCGGAAGGTGGACATCGACCTCGGCAACGTCGGCGGCCCGTCGGCGGGCCTCCCCTTCGCGCTCCAGATCTACAAGGAGCTCGGACACGACGTCGCCCGCGGGCGCCGGGTGGCCGCAACGGGCGAGATCGAGCTCGACGGAAGCATCGAGCCCGTCGGCGGGATCAAGCAGAAGACCTACGGCGTGCGGTCGGCGGGTGCGGACGTGTTCCTCGTGCCGGCTGGGGAAAACGCCGCCACGGCACGGCGGTATGCAGGGGGGTTGCGCGTCATCCCTGTGGAGAGTTTTGAACAGGCGTTGCGCGTCCTGCGAACGCTCCCTCAGAAATAGCTGTTTTGCAGGTCTTTTGTCCGAGAGGAAGACACCCGCAAAATGCGGGGTTTTCGTCCGCTAGGGGGTTGCGGGCAGGGCACGTGGTAGCCACAATCCCCGCTGTCCATCAGGGGTTCAGGGCAGGCGAACAGAGGGGACATGAGCAAGCGCGTTGCCGCGACATGCGAGGACTGCTATTTCCGCCGTGAGGGGCTCTGTGCGCTCCCGGGGAACACGCCGTGCCCGACATTCCGCGCAGCCACCGCGACCCTCGCGCCGCCGCCGCAGCCGCGCCTCGTGCTCCGCGCGCCGCTTCCCCAGGTGGCGCACGTCGCCGGCGCATAAGATCGCCGCATGAGCGACGTGCCCGGCGCCTCCGGCGGCGACAAGCGCGCCATCCCGTGGAAGCTCGTCCTCTGGGTCGCGATCGCGCTCTACGCGCTCCTCTTCTTGCTGCTGAACGACGACAAGCAGTCGGTCGACTTCGTCTTCTTCACGGTCAACACACGCCTTCCGTGGCTGATCGTGCTGAGCATGGCGCTCGGCGCCGCGCTCGCGGTCATCGGCCCACGCTGGTGGCGCAGCCGCAAGCGGTAGCGCTAGAGCAACCCGGCGAGGATGCCAACGCCCTCGACGATTCGCTCCGGTGACTCGTACGAAAACGCGAGCCGTGCAGAGCTCTTTCCGCCGTCACCGGGGAAGAAGTCGGAGCCTCGGACGAACGTCACGCCTGCCTCCGTCGCGCGTCCGAGCAGCTCTCCGGCGTCGATGCCTTCGGCGAAGTCGACCCACAGGAAGTAGCCGCCCTCGGGGTGGCTCCACGTGGCGCGCCCTGTGAGCTGCCCGTCGAGCGCGGTGAGCATCGCGTCGCGCTGCGCGCGAAGGATCTCACGAACGCGCTCGAGGTTCGGCTCGAACGAGCCGCGCGAGAACAGCTCGTGCACGATCGCCTCGGGGAGCAGCGGCGGCGAGATGTAGGTCGAGACGGCGCGGTCGTCGAAGGCGAACCGGAGCCCCTCGGGGACGACGAACCAGCCGACCCGCAACCCGGGTGCGACGGTCTTCGAGAATGAGGACGTGAACGTGACCCGCTCGCCGCCCTCGAGGGCGTGCAGCGCGGGGGGCGCGACGCCCTCGTATCGCACCAGGCCGTACGGGTCGTCCTCGAGCACATCCAGGTCGAACGACGCCGCGAGCTCCGCGATCCGCCGGCGCCGCCCTTCGCCGAGCGTACGGCCGCTCGGGTTCTGGAAGGTCGGGATGATGTAGAGAAACGAGATGTCCCCCGGGCGCCGGAGCTCCGCCTCGAGCGCGTCGGGATCGAGCCCCTCCTCGTCCATCGGGATCCCCACCACCTCGACGCCTTGCCAGCGCAGCAACTTGAGCGGCCGGTCGTAGGTCGGCGCCTCGACCAGCACGCGGCCCGGCCGCCGCGCGAGCTGCGCGGCGGAGTAGAAGACGAAGCCCTGGAGCCCGCCGGTCGTCACGAAGACGCGGCCGGGATCGACGCCGTGCCGCTCGGCGAGCAGCTCGCGCAGCGGGCCGTAACCACCGCCCGTCCCGTACGACAGAATCGTCGTCCCGTCGCGTTCGAGCGCCGCCCGCGCGCAGTCGGAGATGAGCTCGGGGTCGAGGCACGAGGGCGCGGGTGCGCCGCGCGCGAACGAGATCGGGGCCATGCGCCGAGCCTACCGGCGCCGCGGGCCGTCTCCCGGCGCAGGCGGACGTGTCGCAGACGGACACGGCGCCGTGCCTGGCACCACGACGCGTCGCGAACGGACATGGCGCCGTGCCTGGCACCACGGCGCCGACCGGGGCGGCTGCTACCGTTCTCCGCATGGTCGGCCACATGGTCGGCCAGTGAGATCCGCTTCGTTCGACTCCTTTCGGGCTCGAAGGTCGTAGGTCTCGAGCCGTTCCACCGAATCCAGGAGTCGTATGTCTCAGAACACGTTCGCCGCGCTCGGCGTGGGCGCGGACTTGTCGGCCGCGCTCGATGCGCGCGGCATCACCAGCCCCTTTCAGATCCAGTCCCGCGCGATCCCACCCGCTCTCGCAGGCACCGACCTGCTCGCGAAGTCGCCGACGGGATCGGGCAAGACTCTCGCCTTTGCGATCCCGCTCGTCGAGCGGGCCCCGCGGGACGACGCCCGCCCCGCCGCGCTCGTCCTCGTCCCGACGCGCGAGCTCGCAGTGCAGGTCTCCGAGGCGATCGAGTCGCTCGCCGACGTCCGCGGCCTTCGGGTGGCGACGGTCTACGGCGGTGTGGCGCTGCGCCCGCAGGCGAACCTCGCCCGCGACGCACACGTGATCGTCGCCACGCCGGGCCGCCTCCAGGACCTTCTCGACCGGCGGCTCGTCACGCTCGACGCCGTCGAGATCCTCGTCCTCGACGAGGCCGACCGAATGCTCGACATGGGCTTCAAGCCGCAGGTCGACAGGATCGTGAAGCGGCTGCCGCGCGACCGTCAGACGATGTTCTTCTCCGCGACGCTCGACGGCGAGGTCGGCGAGCTCGCAAGCGCCTACACACAGTCGCCGGCGCGCATCGAGGCCGAGCTTCCGAGCGAGCACGCGCCCGGCGAGATCGAGCACCGGTTCGTCTCGGTCACCACCGACACGAAGGTCTCGACGCTCGTCGAGCTGCTGGAAGCGGAGCGTGGCCTCGCGCTCGTCTTCGTGCGCACGAAGCGCGGCGCCGACCGGCTCGCGCGCAAGCTCGCGCAGCACGGCGTGAAAGCGGCCGCGATGCACGGTGACCTCACGCAGGGCCAGCGGCAGCGCGCGCTGGAGCGATTCGATTCCGGTGTCGTCACGACGCTGATCGCAACCGACGTCGCCGCCCGCGGGCTCGATCTCGAGAACGTCACGCACGTGATCAACTTCGATCCGCCCGAGGACGGGAAGTCGTACACCCATCGCGTCGGCCGCACCGGACGCGCG